>NZ_JBEHFW010000002.1:0-262441 GCF_040225475.1 Corynebacterium sp. KPL2861 | reverse complement strand
GCGCTCACGGTAAGAGGTGGAACTACCTCTCGGCAGTGCCCTGGTGAGCGCGAAGGGCGGGGGACGAAGGGCGGGGGTGGGGACAGAAAGCTAAGAACGCGTTATTCGGTGACGACGAACTTGCCGTGCTGTCCCTTTTCCGCGTTAGTCATGATGTGGTTGACAAAGGAATACGTTCCAGGCTCGTTGAAGGTCATCTCCACGAACCCGCCTTGTGCGGGGAGCAGGTCGAGGGCTTGCGAACCGGTCTTATCCTCGTCCTTGATGAGGTAAGCACCTTCCTTATAGGCAGTATCGAATTGCTCGCCCACCACGTGGAAGCTAAGCGGCTGATCGGGGCCCACGTTCAGGATCCACAACCGGACGGTATCGCCCACCTTGGCCTTGATGGGGTCGACGTCGTACTGGCTGGGGTAGTAATTAAAGGCCATGAGGTCGAAGTCGCCGTCGGCCACGCGCTGGGCATCGGCGCCGGTCTTTTCTTCGCCCAGGAAGACATCGTTGGCGATGAAGTTGTACTCGGCATCGACGTCCTTGAGGTCTGGCGGATCGATGATGACGTTGCCGGCCATGCCGTTGGCGATGTGCAGGGACATCGGGGCGGTTGAGCAGTGGTACATCCAGATTCCGGCGCGATTCGCGGTGAATTCGTAGGTCAGTTCTTCCCCGGGCTGGATGGACTTCATATTTTCATCCGGGTTGACCTCACCGGCGTGGAAGTCGATGGAATGGGCCATGCTGCCCTCGTTCTTGATGGTGATCTTGAACTTATCGCCCACCTTGCCGCGCAGCGTCGGCCCTGGCGCCTGGCCATTAAAAAGCCATTGCATCTGCTTAACTCCTGGGGCTACCTCAACGATTTCCTCGGTCATCGACCAGGTTTCTTCGTGCGTGGTGGTATTAGCCGCCGGCGCCAGGGAGGCGTCATAGGCGCTAAAACCTTCGCGGGAGGCACCGAGTTCGGCGGCGCTCGGAACATCAACGTGCGGGTTGGATGCCCCTGCCACGGCGTGGTGGTGATCGTGCCCGCCGGTGCTTGGCGCGGAATCGTCCACGTTGACGTCAAAGGTCATACCTTGCAGGCGGTGACCGGCAATGGTGCAGTAGCCTTCGATGCTGGATTCGATGACACCGGCATCGAGCTGCACGGTATCGCCGGGATCAACGCGGCCGGTTTCGGCATCACCAATCTTTAGATCGTGGACTTGGTCCCCGGTATTGGTGAAGTTAACCACCAAGTGGGTGCCGGGATCGATATCAACGTGGTTGGGGACGAAGGCCATACCATCGACTTCTACGTCAATGGTGTGGGTTTCACCTTCGGCAACAGAGCCCGCCGGTTGAGAGTCCTTAGAGGTGGTATTGACTAGGGCGAGCGCGATCACCGCGGCCAGCGCGATACCGATAAGTAACCACGAGGCCCATTGGGAGTTACCGGACTCCGGCGGCTTATCCTGTGGCTGTGGGGAAGAAACACTAAGCATTTAATTCTCCAGATTCTGTTGTTGGTAGACGGCGCGTCCCACGGCAAGCACGTTTAATGCTAAGCCTATCCCCATGAGGATAAGCCCAGCAGAAAGGGCGTTGACAAGGCTCAGCAGGGCGCCGAGGTTGATGAGGACGAGTCGGGCAAAACCGGCGCGGTCCGCGGTATCCCGGCCGTGGTGCACCTTGGCAGGACCGCCTCCCACCAGCGTGGGCAAGAGATGGTGCAAGACGCCGGTGACCAGCTGCAAAATGCCGCCGCCGATGAAGGCCGGAACCACAAACAGCGTGATGACGCGCGGGTAAGCGCCGAGCGCTGCGGCGACGGCATCGCCGGCGCACAGGGCCACCATCCACAGCAGTCCTGCGATAACGGATACCGATGCTGTGGTGAGCCGGGGGTTGCACCCCAGCACAGTGGCCAGTACCGGTTGGATGATCATAATTGCAGCTAGCACGACAAGCAGCTGGGCGATGCCCGCCGCGCGCGTCCACCCCACCGCGCCACAGACCATGGTCAGTATTAGCCCGGTGCAGTGGACGATGAGCCCGCGTGTGCACCGCATCCGCGCGGTAGGCGAAATCGCGGTATTAGACAAGGTGGGAAGCAGCGTCACGATGGTGCCCACTATGGTCAGCCATGCAAACCCCCAGACCATGCCGCGCGAGTGGGCGGCCACGAGGAAGGAATAGTTGCCCACGCCATTGCCGCTTAAAATCACGAGGATTACAGAGGCGATCATGAAGATGGAGGCGGCTGCATAAAACGGCACCGTCACCGCAAACGATCCAGAAAGCGATCCGCGCAAACGCGTGTAGATAAAAACGAGCTGCCAGGCTAAGGCGGCGATGATGAGGAGGGAGGCGGCATCGGCAAGCAGGCCCCAGTCATACCCCGTGCGATCGATAATGAGCAGGATAAGGCCCACCTGGATGAGCGCCACGCGCGCGCCTACTCCCCGGTATCCGTTATTGGCGGTGCGGGTAAGAGCCTCGGTGAAGTGGGTGGAAAATACGATGATGGCGGTGGTCAGCGCGCCGATGGTCAGCGGGTGGATGAGATCCCACCACACCACGGGCGCGCCCAGGTGGCCCGCCACGTTGATGCCGATGCCGATGAGTACCCACGCGCCGATAAGCGCAGCGGTCAGGATGTGCCAGCGGCTGCGGGCGGCCAGGGAGATGTCATTAATGTGCACGGCGGGCCTCCTTCACCGTCAAAGTAATGCCGCAGGCGAGGAAAACCAAGACGGCGGCGAGGGTCGTCAGCCCACCTACCTGGTAGGCGACGGTGTGGCGGGCGACATCGGCAAGCATGCGCAGCGCCAGCCCGCCATGCAGGACCGCCACGGGAAGGAAAAGCACCGGGTGGTAGGCCAAGCGGCGGCGGATGACGGAGGTAATGATGATGGGGGCATGGGCGAAAATCATGGATATGACAAAGCCCAAAAAGATGGCGTGGACGGAGGCATCGTAGGCAAAGCCGGAGCTTTCGCCGTAGAGCAGCCAGAAATAGCCGCCGAGGGCCAACCAGAAATACCCGGCGAGCATGCACGCGGCGGAATAGCGCGGCAGCCCGCGCGAGCGCACTAGGTTCTTCGCCACATCGACGCGCACGGTAGAAACCGCAACGCCGATAAGTGCCACGCCCATCGCGCGGTAGCCCACTGCCGGGGAAAGGACATACACCACGCTGAGCGCCGCCAATCCCAAAACCCACAGCGTAATCCGCTTTTCTGCCTGTGTGCCGGCCATGGTGATGCGGGCAAGTTCCATGCGCTCGCCGATGATCGTCGCCACCACGTAGAGCACGCACAGCGGCATCGCAGTAGAAAATCCCGGCACCATGGCCCACAGCAGCGCCGCCGCTACCCCGCCGATGACGCCGGTGGCCTGCACGATGATGGCCAGGGCGGGCTGGCGCCGGTGGATGGTGGCATAAATAAACCCCAGCACTATGAAGCCTGCGGCAAAACACAAAGCCGGGACCTGCCGCGGCAGGCCTGCCACGATGCCCACGAACCCGGCGACGTGGAAGATGGGCCCTACCCAGGCCCAGCGCGTGCGCACGGCGACGGCGCGCTCCAGCCCGATGGCGCCGCCGACAAAGCCAAAGACCATTAAGGGGCCATGATCTGCGGCCACGGAAGCTGCCGGCGAGAACCCCACGCCGAGCAGGGATGCCCCCGCGGCGAGCCCAACCAGCAAGGACAGCCCGGCGCAGGCGAGGAAGAAGAAGCGGTGCGCGAGCCTATTATTTATCACGGTTTTAATCGTACTAATATTGGTGGCAAGGTAAAACTTCACCCCACCTCCGAAAGGATGACCCTCCCCATGGAACTTCGCATCACTGATGCCTCCCAGCAGAACTCCATCCCAACTCTCAATGCCTCCGAAATCCCCCACGCCGTGCGCCACGGCGCCATTCACGGCGCTTTGGGCACCCTGAACGTGGGCCAAGCCATGATCCTCATCGCCCCACACAACCCCATCCCACTCCTCAAGGAGGTAGAAGAGCGCGAGGAAAATTTTGAGCTGTCTTACCTCAAGGAAGAGGAAAACGACTATCACATCAAATTCACGCGAATTTCGTAGTGCATTTCCGTGAAAATGGTTAAGGTATGTGCTGATAACTCCATTTCTCGTACATTGTTGCCCACATAACAAGGAGCATTCACTTTGAATAAGAAATTTGCCGCAGCCGCAGTAGCCGCGACCGGCCTGGCGCTCTCCGCCTGCTCTCCCGATACCTCCACCAACTCCGATTCAGAGGAGACCAGCTTGAACCTCTTGGCTGCATCGTCCACCCGCGTCATCAACGATGAGCTGGAAAAGCGCGCCTCCGAGCTCGACACCCCGGTTGACCTCGAGTTCCAAAATGGCGGTTCCTCCGACTTGGTCAATAAGCTCAGCGAGGGCGCTCCTGCTGACCTGCTGCTTACCGCGTCCAAGAAGACCATGGACAAGGCCATCAGCGAGGGCACCGTAAAGGACCCGAAGGTGCTTGCCACCAACGTCATGGTGATGGTTGTGCCGAAGGGAAACCCGGGCAATATCCACTCCATCGAGGATGTACAGAACGAGGACCGCTTCGTCCTCTGTGACCCGCAGGTTCCATGTGGCGATATTTCTTCCCAGATCATCGAAGAAAACAACCTGGACGTAAAGCCCGCCTCCCAGGAGCAGCAGGTCGCTGACGTGCTGGGCAAGGTCGTCTCCGGTGAGGCCAATGCCGGCTGGGTCTACTCCACCGACGCTGCGGCCGCTGGCGATGACGTCGAGGTCATCGAGATCCCGGATGCCGATAAATTTGCCAACCAAATCCTGGGCGCCGTTTCCGCCGAAGCTGAGCACCCAGAAGAGGCACAAAAGGTCCTCGACCTGTTGGCCGATGACTTTGATAAGACCTGGGAAGAGTACGGCTTTAACCCAGCAGATTAATCAATGACCCCTCCCCAGCCCATTCGTCTTCAGTCTCCCCTCGTTATCGGCCTTATCGGCCTCATCGCGGTCGTTGTTATCCTCGTTCCCGTAGCCTCGCTGGGTCTGCGCGTACCGTGGGACCGCATCGGCGAATACCTCGCCAAACCGGAGATTTGGGACATGCTCAAGCTGTCCTTCACCGCGGCATTCCAATCAATGCTGCTGGCGATGGTACTGGGGACCGGTCTTGCCTTATGGGTCCAACAGCTTGGCCGGGGCAGCGGCGTTATCCGCCTATTCATCTATTTGCCCCTGGCCATGCCACCCGTGGTGGGCGGTTTGGCGCTGACCGCCGCCATTGGCCGCCGGGGCTATTTGTCCCCGCTTCTAGACGCCATCGACTTCCATTTTGCTTTTGCTTTCCCGGGCGTCATCGCCGCGCAGTGCTTCGTCGCCTTGCCCTTCGTCGTGGTGGCGGTCGATTCCGCCCTGCGCCAATTGGATCAGGAGATTTTGGCCTCTGCCGCCAGCATAGGCCTTTCCCGCTGGGAGGTACTGCGCAAAATCACCATCCCCTCCATCGCCCCCGCCCTTGCTACCGGCGCCGGCCTTGCCTTTGCCCGGTCCCTCGGCGAGTTCGGCACCACGCTGACCTTCGCGGGCTCCCAGCCGGGCGTGACCCGCACGATGCCGCTCGGCATTTACTTGGAGCGCGAGGTCGATACCGATGGCGCCTACGTGCTCTCCGCCATCCTCATCGCGATGGCGATTGTCTGCCTCGCCCTCGCCGGGCTGCCCTCGCTCCTCCAGCGTTCCTATCAGGCGCAGGCCCGCGAGCTGCACAGCATGGACTACGAGAAACTCCGCGCCCTGACCGCCCCGGATAATGCCCCTGCCCTATCCGTCACGGCGGATGGGGAGACGACTGAATTTACTCCGCGCGCGATCACCACCATCGTCGGTTCCAATGGATCGGGTAAAACCACGCTGATGAGCCGCATCGCCGGGCGTCTGACCGGCGCGGAGATTAGCGCCAACCAGGATGACATCGTCCTGCTGACCCAGCGCCCCGGCCTGCCGCCGCAGGCTACCGCCAACCAAGCCATCGCGATGGTCACCCGCGATAAGCAGCGCGCCACGCAGTTGCTGGAGGCTGCGGGCTTGCGTGAGCTTAACGATGTCCCCGTGCCAGCCCTTTCCGGCGGCCAAGCCGCCCAAGTCGCCTTCGTCCGCGCGCTCGCCGCGCGGCCCGCCATCCTGATTCTAGATGAGCCCTTGGCGGCCATCGACGTGGAATCCGCCAGCAAGTGGCGCCGTTTCCTGCGCGCCACCCGCCGCGACCGGACCACGCTGCTGGTGACCCATAATGCACTGGATATTGCTGGGCTTGCCGATGACATGGTGGTCATGAATTCCGGCAACGTCATCGCCCACGGCTCGGCTGCGGATTTACTCGATGTCCCGCCCACCGGCTTCGTGGCTTCCATCGCCGGGCTCAACCGCGTAGAAGGTACCGTCAAAGCCGCCACCGCTACCGAGACCATCGTCTCTTGCGGGAGCACAACCATCACCGGTGACGCGAGCGATCTCCGCGCCGGCGATACGGTAGCGGTCACGTTTAAGCCAAGCGACGTGCACCTTGCCTCTGAAGCCTCTACCGGGGTCAATCGCTGGTCCACCAAGGTCATCGCGGTGGAAGCGGCCAGCATGGCGGATGCCCGGCTGAGCCTGGATATGGGCGGGCACACGATTACCGTGCCGGTGAGTAGGCAAGTAGCTTTAGGTATAGATACGGGCGATACCGTATCCTATAGCGTGGCTAAAGATAAGATTTCTGTTAATCAAGCCCCTCATCAGCACTCAGAGATACGAAGTTAATCGCATGCCTAATTCGCTCCCCCGCCCCAGTTCCGACCTTTTCCCAGAAGCACTCAAGCTATCGCCTAAGCAGCGCGAGGTGCTCACACAGCTTCAGCACTACCCGCGGGGAGCCCGTGCGGCGGAGGTAGCAAAAGATTTAGGCATGCACGTCAATACCGCACGCGGGCATATCGATGAGCTCATTCATGTCGGTGCCGTGACCGCCGTTCCAGAACACAGCACTGGGCGCGGGCGCCCGTCCCTGATTTTCCAGGCGCGCGTGCCAGATAACCGCGCCATCGCAGACGAATACGTCAGCCTCATTAGCGTGCTAACCACCATGCTCGCGGGCAAAGAAGAGCTCGATGATTTCTCTTCCCCACAGGCCCGGGAATTGGGGCGGCAGTGGGCGCGCGCCACGGGCGCGGACATTCAAAGCGGGGCGCTCGATACCCTTTTTGCCACCCTGCGCGATATGGGTTTTGATCCCTCGCAGGGCGCGGATCCTTCCGAAATCGAGCTGAATGCCTGCCCGTTCGTCTCCTCCGGAACCACCCCGAGCCCCTTTGTCTGCGCCATACACGCTGGCTTTTTACAAGAAGCCAGCGGTACGGACACGGACATCGCCTTAACGCCGATGCAGCGCCCCGAAGTGTGCCAAATCGAAATTAAGCCTGCGTAACTTCCACGCGCACTGGGCCCGCGACCTTGAGATCGAAGACCCGCAGGCCCTGCTCGCGGGCATCATCAAGAATGCTCTCGTCGATGTCCTCCGTGTGCAGCACCATCACCGTTGGCCCCGCCCCGGAAAGATAGGCGGCGTATCCGCGGTTGCGCAGGCGGTTCACCCACTCCGCAGTCACCGGCAGCACGCCGGCGCGATACGGCTGATGCAAGCGGTCCCGGGTGCCTTCCCACAAAAGTTCCGGGTAGTTCTGCAACGCGGCTACCTGGACGGCGGTGCGAGAGACGTTAAAGGCGGCATCGGAATGCGTCACGTGCGAAGGCAGCACGCGGCGCACCGCCTGGGTGGAAGCGTGGGAATCCGGCACCAGCGCGGTCGCCCGAATATCGGGATGCACGTTGATGGTAGCGGCCTTGTATTCCGGCAAGGAGCGGCCATCGACAGGCACCGTCGTCCACGAGACCACGGCGCTGCCCAGTACCGAGGCCGCGGCATTATCCGGGTGGCCCTCAAACGCCGAAGACAATTGCACGAGCTGTTCTTGGGTTAGCGGGCTGCCCGCCAAGGCATTGCCCGCGGCCACGCCAGCGACCGCCGTAGACGCCGAAGAACCCAGGCCGCGCGATTGGGGAATCGTATTATGCGAGACCACGCGCAGCCCCGGCACCGTAGCTTCGGCGGCCGATAGCGCGGAGCGAATAGCTTTAACCATCAGGTGCGAGCCATCCAGCGGGAGGTCTTCTGCCCCCTCGCCAAAAATCTCCACCTCAAGGCCGGAGGGAATGACCTCCACCTCGGCGGTGTCATACATGCTCAATGACATGCCGAGGGTGTCATATCCCGGCCCCAAATTCGCCGTGGAGGCGGGGACGGTGACTATCGCTTTGGTGCCGACTTCAACTTCGATGCTCATGGTGACTAATATATCGAACCGGTTTAGCTGCCTAGGCGGATGACCGAGTGAACGGCCTTGACCTCATCGAGCTCGCCCAAGGCGGAGACGATGTTTTCCAGGGTCGCTTCCTTGGCGGCGTGGGTGACCACGATAAGGCGCGCGGTATCCTCGCCGTCTTCTTGGCGCACGGTGCGCAGGGATACCCCATGTTGCGCGAAAAGCGCGGAAATAGCTTCCAAGACGCCGGCGCGGTCCTGGACTTCCATATCGATGTGGAAGCGGGTATCAACCTCGCCGAAGTCCGCAATCGGCAGGTTGGCGTAGGTATTCTCGCCAGGCGCGCGGCCGCCGTGGACGATATTGCGGGCGGCACCGACGACATCGCCAAGCACGGCCGAAGCGGTGGGGTTGCCGCCGGCACCATTGCCGTAGAACATGAGCGAGCCGGCTGCCTCTGCCTCGACGAAGATGGCGTTATAGGACTCGCTGACAGTAGCCAGCGGGTGCTCCTTGGCCACCAAGGTCGGGTGCACGCGCGCGTTGACCACTTCGGATCCATCCTCGCGGCGCAGGCGCTCACAAATGGCCAGCAGCTTGATGGAATAGCCGGCATCGTTTGCCGCGGCAATATCGTCTGCCGTGATATCGGTAATTCCCTCGCAGTGCACGTCCTCGAACTTCACGCGGGTGTGGAAGCCGATGGAGGCCATGATGGCGGCCTTGGACGCCGCGTCGTGGCCCTCCACGTCCGCGGTGGGATCCGCCTCGGCATAGCCCAAGCGGGTGGCTTCCGCCAAGGCCTCGTCATAGGTGGCTCCGGTGGATTCCATGGCATCCAAGATGTAGTTGGTCGTGCCGTTGACGATGCCGGAGATGCGCTCAATCTGGTCGCCCGCCAGGGAGCGGCGCAGCATACCCACGACGGGGATGGCTGCGGCCACGGCGGCTTCAAAGTACAGGTCAACGCCGGAGCGTTCCGCGGCCTCGGCCAATTCATCAGCGTGCGCGGCAACGAGCGCCTTATTCGCCGTGACCACGGATTTACCGGAATTAAGCGCGGTCAAAACCAACTCGCGCGGGAAATCGATCCCGCCGATGACCTCCACCACCAAGTCGATATCATCGCGGGAGATCAGTGCCTTGGCATCATCGGTCAACAATTCGCTGGGCACGCCCGGGCGCAGCTTGTTTTTATTCTGGATGGCGATGCCACGGATCTCTGCTGGCCCACCGATGCGATGAGCAAAGGCATCCGCATTTTCATCTAAGAGGCGGAAAACTTCCGCGCCCACGGTGCCGAATCCAAGCAGCGCGATGCCAACGGTTTCGCCTTCACCCTTGCCGGTACGCGAATGTAGCTGTAGCTCACTGTTTGAAGCATCCATAGTCCGTCTCCATGTCGATTTAGTGGTGGAAAATGTCTCCCGCTTTAAGCGGCTACAGGTCACTATACAGAACGAGCTGTCTATATTGCGACATGCGGGGGATAATATTCGTTTAGCTACAGAAAACCCCCGCCGCACGGGCAAATTGCAGCCCGTGCATTGCGGGGGTAGTACTGGCTTAATCTACTTCCAAGGACAAGAGGTCCTCGATGGTTTCGCGCCGCAACATGGGTTTGGTATTTCCCACACGCGTTGCAACCACGGCTGGGCGCACCGCGCCGTTGTACCGCGACGACATCATGTACTGATACCCGCCGGTGGCCGCGAAGGCGAGCAAGTCTCCCGGCTGGATATCATTGGGCAATTCGCCTTCCTCCAGCAAAATATCGCCGGATTCGCAGTGGAAGCCCACGATGCGCGAGGGCACCATCTCGCCATCGCTAAAACGGTTCACCAGGCGCACATCGTATTCCGAACCATAGAGCGCGGGGCGGATATTATCGGACATTCCCCCATCGATGGAGATGTACCGGCGCACCGGCAAATCGGCCTTGCCGGTTTCCACGTCCTTGACCGTACCCACGCGGTAGACGGTCACGGCAGAACCCGCCACCAAGGAGCGCCCTGGCTCCACGAGGAGGAACGGCGCCTTAATGTCGAGTTCTTCCGCAGTCTGGTCCACGGCCCGCAGCATGTCCTGGGCCACGCGGTCAATATTCAGGGCTTCCTCATAAGGCATATACGGAATACCAAAGCCGCCACCCAAGTCCAGCTCGGCTAGGTCAACGCCCAGCTCAGTGTGGATTTGACGGTAGAGCTCCAGCACTCGCTCGGCGGCGAGTTTGAAGCCCTCGGCATTGAAAACCTGGGAGCCTACATGGCAGTGCAAGCCGCTAAGGTGGAGGTTGTTCACCTCAAGGCAACGCTTCGCAGCGGCGAAGGCCGCGCCCGTGGCCAGGGAAATACCGAATTTCTGGTCCTCGTGCGAGGTAGCGATAAATTCGTGGGTATGCGCGTCCACACCCGGCTTTACGCGAATCATTACCGGCTGCACCACGCCTGACTCGCCGGCGATGCGATTGAGCTCTTCGAGCTCCTGCTCATTATCGATGACCACGTGGCCCACGCCCGCATCCACGCACAGGCGCAGGTATTCCTCATCTTTGTTATTGCCGTGCGCCGTAATGCGCACGGCTGGGAACTCTGCGGCGAGCGCAATCTTTAACTCATTGAGCGCGGCGGCATCGAGACACAGGCCCTCTTTGTTGACCCACTGCACTACCTTTTTGGAAATAAACGCCTTGGAGGCATAGTGCACGTGATCAGGCCCACCGAAGGCACGCGCCATGTCCTGGCAGCGCGAGCGGAAGTCGTCCTCATCAAAGACGTAGAGCGGGGTCTGGAATTCCTCTGCCAAATCCGGCAAGGGCACTTCCGCTACGGTAACTACGCCGTCTTCCTGGCGGCTCGCATTCCGCGGCCACACGTGGGCGGGAAGCTCATTGAAATCAGCCATTTACATCTTCTCCGGTGCGCTCACGCCAACCATAGTCAAGGCATTGGACAGGACGACGCGGGATGCTTCCGCCAATGCGAGGCGTGCGCTGTGAATGGGCTGCTGTTCCTCCCCTGCCTTGGGCAAAACCTGACAGGTGTCATAGAAACGGTGGAATACGCCAGCCAACTCTTCGACATAGCGCGCCACGCGGTGCGGCTCGCGCAGTTCCGCGGCATCTGCCACTACGGCAGGGAACTCACCCAAAGTGCGGATAAGGTCGCCCTCGCGCTCATGCTCCAGCAGCGACAGGTCTGCGCCCTCGGAGCTAACCCCCAACTCCGCAGCCTTGCGCCCAATCGAGCACAACCGGGCGTGCCCGTATTGCACGTAGTAGACCGGATTATCCGAGGACTGCGACTCCCACAGGCCCAGGTCGATATCGATGGACTGATCCACGGACGAGCGCACCAGCGAATACCGCGATGCATCGACACCGATGGCGGCAACCAAATCCTCGATGGTGATCACGGTGCCCGCGCGCTTGGACATGCGCACCGGCTTGCCATCGCGCAGCAGGTTGACCATCTGGCCAATGAGCACTTCGACGCCATCGGCGTCATAGCCCAAGGCGGCTGCCGCAGCCTTCAGGCGCGGGACATAACCGTGGTGGTCAGCGCCCAGCATGTAGATATTGAGATCGTGACCGCGGTCGAATTTATCGGCCACGTAGGCGATATCGCCGGCGATATAGGCAGCATTACCGTCCGATTTCACCACGACGCGATCCTTAGAATCGCCATAATCGGTGGACTTGAGCCACCACGCATTGTCCGCCTCATAGAGGTGGCCTTCAGACTTCAGGGTCTCAAGCGCCTTGTCTACTGCCCCAGATTCAAAAAGCGAATTTTCGTGGAAGTAGACATCAAAATCCACGCCGAATTCATGCAGGGACTGCTTAATCTGGGCAAACATCATCTCCACACCATCGGCGCGGAAGGCCTCTTGTACCTGCGCAGCATCGCCCTCGAGCGCGCTTGGATTCTTTTCCACAACCGCGTTTGCGATATCGCGAATATAATCTCCGCCGTAGCCATCCTCCGGCGTGGGCTCGCCTTTAGCTGCGGCAACAAGGGAGCGCGAGAAGCGATCGATCTGGCCGCCGTGATCATTGAAGTAATACTCGCGGGTGACCTCCGCACCAGAAGCCGTCAGTACCCTGCCCAGCGAATCGCCGACGGCGGCCCAGCGCGTACCGCCCAAATGAATCGGGCCGGTGGGATTGGCAGATACGAATTCCAGGTTAATTTTCTTGCCCGCAAAGGAATCATTGGATCCGTAGTCCGCTCCTGCCTGCAGAATCTGGGCAACAATCTCGCCTTGGGCAGCGGCGGCTAAGCGGATATTAATAAATCCTGGACCGGCAATATCGGCCTCCGCAATAGCATCGTGCTGGGCCAACTTTTGTGCTAACCAGCCACCAAATTCGCGCGGATTCGCGCCGGCCTTCTTGGCCACCTGCAGTGCAAGGTTGGTGGCATAGTCACCGTGTTCTGGGTTGCGGGGGCGCTCTACCGTGACAGATTCCGGCAATACGGACGCGTCTAGGTCATGTTCTGCCATGACCTCGGTGGCGGATTCTTTAACTAAGGTGGCCAAATCAGCTGGAGTCATGTGGCAAGAGTCTAGTTCACTGCCCCGACACGTGCGAAAAGAAGCACTGGCTAACAATTCTGTGGGCGGAAATTGGCCATTTAATAGACCTCTTAGGCAAACCTATATTGCGATATATATTACAAAATATATGCTGGTAGAACGTGATTCACACTACATTTCACGTGATGAATGTGTAGGGTTAGTTACACCTCCATGACTTAAAACTAATAAGGAGCACCGTATGCGCATTGCGCTTTTTTCTACTTGCATTGGTGACACCCTTTTCCCGGACGTCCAAAAGGCGACGGCATTGGTACTCTCCCGGTTAGGTCACGAAGTTGTCCTTCCGGAAGAGCAAACCTGCTGCGGCCAGATGCACATCAACACCGGCTACCAGAAGGAAACGCTGGGGATGATCCGTTCTTATGCGGATGCCTTCGCAGATCCTTCCATTGACTACGTCGTTGCCGCCTCCGGTTCCTGCGTGGCAGCAGTCCGCGACCGTCACGAAAACATCGCGGACCGCTTCGGCACTTCCGCCGATGTCGATGGCGCGCAAAAGACCGCACAGAAGACCTACGATCTCACGGAATTTTTGGTCGATATTGAAGGCGTGACCAATGTCGGCGCTTTCTTCCCACACCGGGTGACCTACCACTCTGCCTGCCACGGCCTACGCTTCCTCAAGTTGGAAGACCGCCCCTACAAGCTTTTGCAAGAAGTCGAGGGCATCGACTTGGCACCGCTAGCCAATAGCGAAGAGTGCTGCGGCTTCGGCGGCACGTTCGCCCTGAAGAATGCGGAGGTGTCCCAGGCAATGGTCTCCGATAAAACCCGCCACATTAAGGACACCAAAGCCGAGTACGTTACCGCTGGTGACTCGTCGTGCCTGATGAATATCGGCGGCGCGCTTCACCGCCAGCGCTCCGGCATTCGCGCCCTACACATGGCTGAGATTTTGGCTTCCACCAAGGAACACCCGTGGCAGCCAGACTCCGCCGCATACTCCAAGGAGACGATGCTCTAATGGCCTCTTTCCTCGACACCACCCCACCACGCGCCCCTGAAGGCTACGGCAACCTGCGCGGCAGCAAGGCCTTCGTCCCGCTCGCGCACGTCGGGCTGAATAACGCTACCCAGCGTCACAACCTGCAGCACGCGACCACCACCATCCGCCAAAAGCGCGCTAACACCGTGCAGGAAGTGGATGACTGGGAGCTGCTCCGCAACGCTGGTTCTGCCCTCAAAGAGGACGTCACCGCCCGCATGCCGGAATTGCTCGAACAATTTGAAAAGGCAGTATCTGACCGCGGCGGCATCGTCCACTGGGCCCGCGATGCCAAAGAAGCCAACGAGATCATTGAAGGTCTCATCCGCGAAACGGGTGAAACCGACGTGGTCAAGGTTAAGTCCATGGCTACCCAGGAAATCGGCTTGAATGAGCACCTCGAAGAGGCCGGAATCCACACCCAGGAAACCGACTTGGCAGAGCTCATCGTCCAGCTTGGTGACGATATGCCATCGCACATTCTGGTGCCCGCAATTCACCGCAACCGCGCGGAAATTCGCGATATCTTCGTCGATAAGATGCCCAATACCGATGACTCGCTGAAGGCTGAGCCCGCCGAGTTGGCCGAGGCATCCCGCCAGTTCCTGCGCCAGCAGTTCATGAAGGCCAAGGTCGCCATTTCCGGCGCCAACTTCGGTGTGGCAGAAACCGGCACGGTTAACGTAGTGGAATCTGAGGGCAATGGCCGCATGTGCGTGACGTTGCCGGAAACGCTGATTACCGTCATGGGCATCGAAAAGCTCGTGCCTACCTTCCAGGACCTGGAAGTCTTCCTGCAGCTGCTGCCTCGTTCCTCCACCGCGGAGCGCATGAACCCGTATACCTCCATGTGGTCCGGTGTGACAGAGGGCGATGGCCCGCAGAACTTCCACATCGTCTTGCTGGATAACGGACGCACCGCAGCGCTGTCTTCGCCCGTTGGGCACCAGGCACTGAAGTGCATCCGTTGCTCGGCCTGCCTCAATGTCTGCCCGGTCTATGAGCGCGCCGGCGGACACGCCTACGGTTCCGTGTACCCGGGCCCCATCGGTATCTCGCTGACCCCGCAGCTAACTGGCATGAAGGACCACAACGATCCATCGGCTAGCCTGCCGTATGCCTGCTCACTGTGCGGGCGCTGCGACGATGTGTGCCCGGTGAAAATTCCGCTTTCCGATGTCATCTTGGAAAACCGCCATCAGAAGGTCACCCACGCTGCCTCCCCGATCGAGCCGAAGCTTTTCAAGACGGTGCAGCTGCTCTGGGACAACCCGAAGATGTGGGATAAGGTCACCCACCTCGTGGCGCTTGGCCGCGTGATGGGCGGATTCAACGGCACCATCGAGTCGCTGCCGCTGTTCATGTCCGGTTGGTCCGATGGCCGCGATACCGCGATTCCACCGAAGAAATCCTTCCGTCAGTGGTTCGACTCCGAAGAAGGCAAAGAGCTGCTATCTAATGCCCGTAAGGAGGGCTCCAAGTGAGCGCGAAGCAAGACATCTTAAACCGCATTCGTTCGGCGCAGAAGCAGGCCGGGCTCCCAGATCACGTCGATGTGCCGCGCGATTACCAGCGCGAAGGCACACTGAACGATGATGAGCTGCGCGAGATGCTGGTCGATCGCCTCGAGGATTACAAGGCGGAAGTCCACGTCACGGAGGAAAGCGATCTCAAAAAGACGCTGGATACCATCGTCAACGATCGCAACTGTAAGGACATCCGCTACGCCCCGGGCATGAATGCCGATCTTTTTGATGGCCTTTCGGCCCGCCCGGACGACGAGGACGCGGATCCGCGCGAGCTTGACGATGCCGATGCCGTTGTCACCGAATCCCTCGTGTCCTCCGCACAGACCGGCACCATCGTGCTGCAGTCCGATTCCCGCTGCGGCCGCCGGGCGCTGACGCTGGTACCGGACCGTCACATCTGCATCGTCCGCCGCGACGAGGTTGTCTACGGCATCCCCGAGGTCATCTCCCGGATGAACCCAGACAAGCCCGCCACGTGGATTTCTGGCCCTTCTGCGACCTCCGATATCGAGCTCTCGCGTGTCGAGGGCGTGCACGGCCCGCGCGATCTCATCGTGATTATTGTGAAGTAGCGAGGCTGGGGTGCCGAGTTAGGGCACCCGCCACGTGGAAATTCCTGCCACGAACCTGAAAGAAGCATAAGCTAACTCTGACAAACGTTATAGGAGTCGGAGCTTTAGCTTATGCTTTCTTTTTCTCGAAAAATTTCTACCGTAGTGTGCGCTAGCGTCCTCGCACTGGGAGTAGCAGCCCCCACCGCCGCCGCGGCGGATCCAGAAATCACCTGGGAGGATTGCCCCGCACAGGTCAACCTGGATGGCGCCGAGTGCGGCCGGATAGAGGTACCTACCTTTTACGATAACCCTGAGGCCGGCACCATTAGCGTTGGTTTTGTTCGCGTACCTGCGACACAACCAGACGCGCGCCGCGGCGCGCTCTTTACCAACCCAGGCGGCCCAGGCGGTGACGCCTATTCTTGGGCCAGCAACGATGCCGTCGAATGGCCCGAAGAAATTCGCAACGAATGGGATCTGATTGGCGTCCAGCCGCGCGGGCTGCCCGGTTCCACCCCGGTGGACTGCGCTGCCACCCCGAATTTCAATCCCATCGAGGCCACCACACAGATTGGCAAAGCCACCCGAGATGCCTGTGAGCAGAACACCCCTGGCTATACCAACTCTTTGACCACCGCCAATACCGCCCAAGACTGGGAGATGGTGCGCCAAGCGCTGGGAGAGGACGTCATCGATATCGCCGGCATTTCCTACGGCACCTATCTTGGTTCCGCCTACGCCACCAAGTATCCGCAGCACACGGGCAAGGTGCTGCTCGATTCCGGCATGAGCCCGCAACTGGCATGGAACGGCATCTTCACCTCGCAGCAACAAGGGTATGAAAATGCGCTGCACGATCTTTTCCAGTTCATTGCGGATAATGACGCCACCTACCACTTGGGCACTACTCCGCTCCAGGTCTATGAAAAGTGGTCGCAGAAAGTCGCCATGGAAGCCGGCGCCCGCCCCACGGTCTTGCCACCGGACGTGAAAATCGGTGACCTTCCCCCAGGGCTCGAGTTCGCCGGCCAACCGGGCGCGGATATCATGACCGCCACGGGTGAGCTGCGCGTGCAGGCAGAATTCCTCGCCGACAAGGCACTTAACCCACAGGCAGACCAGCGAGCATCGGTGACTTTGGGCAAGACCCGCGAGGTCGTTCCCATGCCTGCGCACTGGGATGACTTTGCCAAGCACTTAAACGGCAGTAAGCCATTCAATGTCGTCGACGATCCGGAGCTTGCCCGCGCGGTGCAACAGCAAGTTATCCAGATGATGAATATGCAGAATCTCATCGTCTGCAACGAGAACACCGTCGCCGGTAACCCGTGGCTCTTCCCCACCTACCTGTGGTCCAACTTTGTCACCGGCGATATTTTCTCCCTGGTTAATTCCATGTATGGATCTGGCGCCGGCTGCGGCGGCCGCGAACCCGTTACCGGCGGGGCACCACTCGATGGCTCGCACCTTGCCACCAAGCCCCTGCAACTCCAAGGCACGGGCGATCCGCAGACCCCGTACCAGTACCACACTGCGCTCTCTCAGCCCATGCAATCGCGCGTCGTCACCGTCCACGGCCCCGGCCACGGGCACTTTGCGCTGGGTAATAAGGCTGTCGATGAGATTGGCGTGCACTATCTGCGCACCGGTGAGGTAATCACCGCCGACGCACCGGGCCTGATTTAGTTCCCGGGCGGGCGATGCGCTAGAATCACATCGTTGGGAATTTTCCCAGCGATGTCTCCGTAGCTCAGCGGATTAGAGCATCGGTTTCCGGTACCGAAGGTCGCAGGTTCGATCCCTGTCGGGGACACAAAATTTTTAACCCCCTCGCTTTTGCAAGCGAGGGGGTTCACTATGCGCCCAGTTTTCGGATTGAGTAGCCACCGAGGGTTCAGGAAGCCCAAACCATCCTGAACCGCCGGGCTACCCCTCCAATTCTAAACGAAAGGATAAAACCATGACCTCCCGAACTCTCTATCTCATCGCCCTGGCCCTACTGGCCATGTCTCTAATTATCAGCTTCATCAACGGGTTCGCTATCTCCAGCACCATCCTCACCGGCGTGGCGGTGGCTACACTTGGCTGTGCCACTTACAAGAAAGTATGGAAGAAATAAGCCGGACTAGGGCCAAGGCGTGGCAGACGTCGCCGCCTAGCTCGCTAGAGCTTATCGCGCCAAGGATCTCGCGGAATACTTCTTTGCTTTTACGCAAAAACTTCGTCTACCGGTCGAGCCCGAAGGTCAAAGTCGCGGGCTCCGCTTTAATGTGAGTAAAGATCCCCATATTTAGTCTCTATCCATAGAACGTAGAAAATTCCACCGTCTTTCCAGCCAACGAATGGAAGGTTCTCTTGGTGCCGGAACACGCGGAATTTGGTTAGCTCTTGGAACTGCCTAGGGATTTGAGCTTTGATTTCGTTTTTTGGGATAAATTCCGAGCCGAGCCCGTGCCTGTGGTGATTAACGAGATCTCTCCAAGAAATTAGTGAGCGTTTGTGCCATTTGTCGAGGAACTCGCGGCGCATCCTATCGGTCATTTGCCCGAATCCCCATCCGCTCTGCAGAAACCTAGTGGACAGGAGCGGGTATTCGTTTGATGCCGCTCGTATTGCGCTCAAGACGCCTGTATCTGCACCACTGTAATTCTTCGAAACCGGGCGCGTGCCACGTCTCTTACTCTTCTTTGCCATACCTAGTTGAAGTATTCTTTGAGGTCGGCATCAGAAATCTCAAGCCCCCGTTTTTCTTCAACGAAGTTTTTCTTCCAAGGTGACTCCGTGTGGGTTTTATTAGAGCGTGTCAAGTTGTTTGTGTGTGGGGCTAGGTTTATAGGTATTTGTCGAAGCGGTCGGGAAAGGCCACGGCCATTTGGTTGATGGCTTGTTTCCAGCCGGAAACTCGGGCTCCTTCCATGAGTCTGCCGGCTGTTGCGGAGACTCTTTTGCCTTGTTTCGCTCTCTTGGCGGCTCGTTTGTCTTCAATGTTGCAGATCATCAACCACAGCGTCTTGAGCGCGGATTCATCGTTAGTGAACTGCACCCTGTTGCGAGTAGCTTTACGCAGCTGGTTGTTAAACGACTCAATGGAATTCGTCGTATAGATGACCTTCCTTGCTGCTGGCGGGAACTGCAAAAATGGCACGAATCTATCCCATGCATCCTGCCAGACCTTGACCGACTGAGGATACTTCACACCCAGTTCAGAATCGGAAAATTCCTTCAACGCTGCTTCTGCCGTGGATTCATCAGTAGCCGTATAAACCTTCTTCAACGCGGCTGATACGCCCCGGCGATCCCCATAGGCCACCCACCGATTCGCGGCACGAATCAGGTGCACGATGCAGGTTTGTACCATAGAGTTCGGCCAGGTAGCCTCCACTGCCTCTGGTAGGCCTTTCAGCCCGTCACAGCAGACAATAAAGACGTCTTTGACTCCACGATTGGCCAGGTTAGAGCACACCTGCGCCCAAAAGGAAGCACCTTCTTCTTTGGCAATCCACAATCCCAGGATGTGCTTAATACCGTCGAGGTCTACACCGATTGCCATGTACGCAGACTTGTTAACTACCCGGCCGCCGTCGCGGACTTTAATGCGCAACGCATCCAGGAAAATGACTGGGTAGAATTCTTCTAGCTGGCGGTTTTGCCACACCATGACCTCATCGAGGACGGCATCAGTTACTGCAGAAATCGTCTCATGGGAGATATCAACCCGCATCGCAGTTGCCATATGGTGCTGGATATCCCGAATGGTCATCCCACCGGCATATAAGCTGACAATCATATCGTCAACATCTGTCAGCCGCCTAGAGCCTTTGAGGGGCCATGGTTGGGATAAACGTCCCGGCCCGGTCTCGTGGAACATCAATGTTTACTGGCCCGTAGTTAGAATCCACGGTTTTCGGGTAGGTGCCGTTGCGGTGATTATCCGTTCCAGCAGTAGCTTTAGCTGCTCTATCGCCGGGCTCATAGCCTAGGTGGGCATCCATTTCAGCATTCAAACCCCGGGTAATTGAGGCTTGTAACATGCCCCGAACTAGGTCATTGGCATCCGTGGTAGACGTGCCTAGGTCATCAATCAGTTTCGCGATTTCAGGGTTAGCAAGCAGCTTCTTTTCAATCGCATCAATCTTGGCCTTATCAGCCGGATCTCGTCTCGCCATAGTAGTCATTCTGGTCCATCTCCTTATGCGGGTTAGGTTCCCACACACAAACCATTAGACACTCTCTTTTATTACGTAAAGCCCACGCTGAATAGGGGCCATACTTATTCCATACGTCAATCAGGGTATCTTCTACAGGCCGATAATCATCCCAATTGAAGTCATCAGAAATAAAAGTATCGGGGTCGATCGGGCTCTTACCGTACTTTTTAAGTTCGCGGTAGATGTCTACAACGACAGGTCCGTGGGCCCATGCTTCCATCCGTTCATTGAAGAGCGGCACCCCTCCGGAGGCTCGCATGTAAAGGCCCTTTGCGTAGTAAAGAAGCTTTTGAATTTTCAGCGGTGTGAGCTCGGCTTCTTCGGTTTCTTCAGCCCAAGCTACGAGCCATTCTGCGATTTGATGAGCAGTGTATTGCTTCATTGTGCACCTCCTTCCTGCTTGTTTTAAACGCTACAGCACGTGGAGAGCACTTTCTATTCCTACCTACTCGGTGGGGGCTTGACCCATGCAACCTGACTTTCAATGGATTCCATAGCCAAACTGTTAGGTTTATGAAATACTAAGGTATCTAGAACCACGAAAGTTATGCAGTATAGGCGCGCCATGGAGGATATCCCTTGCCCACCTTAGAAATCGACCATCTCAATAAATCTTTCGGCAGCGTCCGCGCGCTGCGGGATATGACCTTTAGCGTGCAGGAGGGCGAGATCTTCGGCTTCGTCGGTTCCAATGGTGCGGGCAAGTCCACCACCATGCGCATCGCGCTGGGCGTGCTCGCGAAAGACTCCGGCGAAGTTTATTTCGATGGCTCCCCCATTAATGACGATAACCGCCGCCGCATTGGCTATATGCCAGAAGAGCGCGGGCTCTACGGCAAGGAACCGCTGCTTAGCCAGCTGACGTTCCTGGGCACCCTGCACGGCATGAACAAGCAGGCCGCCCAGAAATCCGGCTCGGAGCTGCTGGAACAGCTAGGGCTGGGAGAGCGCCAGGACGACAAGCTCGATGACTTGTCCTTGGGCAACCAGCAGCGAGTGCAGCTAGCCGCCTCCCTCATCCATGACCCCGATATGTTGATTCTGGATGAGCCCTTTTCCGGCTTGGACCCCGTTGCGGTCAATGTCATGTCTGACATGCTGCGCGAGCGCGCCGCCCGCGGTGTGCCGGTCATCTTTTCCTCCCACCAACTGGACTTGGTGCAGCGCCTGTGCGATCACGTGGGCATCGTCACGCAAGGCCGCATGGTGGCAGAAGGCACGGTAGATGAGCTGCGCACCCAAGGCGCCTCGCGCTATGCGGTGGAAACCCCTGCTCGCGGTTGGTACCCGGAGGGCACCCACCTCGTGGAGGAAACTGACCAGGGCGTGGTGCTCGAAGCCGATGACGGCACCGATGACCAAGCCATCTTGCGCGCTGCCATGGCCGCTGGCCCTGTCCACTCCTTCGGCCTCAAGGTCCCCGACCTTACCGAGCTTTTCCAAGACGTCGTCACCAGCACCACCACCGAGGAGGCCTAGCCCATGCAGTATTCGGCAATGAAGACCATAGGGACCGTCGCCAAGCGCGAAATGGCGGTTGCCCTTAAGACCAAATCCGTTGTCATCATGATGCTGCTGCTTATCATTGGTGCCATCGCCACCCCCATTATCATTGACTTGCTCTCCGGTGGTGACGATGAACCAGATTCCGTCGCCGTGGTGGGCATGGAGGCAGACGCATTCGCTGATTCCGGACTGGAGACGCAGGCCACAGATGACCGGGATAGCGCGGTGCAGCTTATCGATGACGGCGACGTCGACGCCGCGCTCGTGCCCACCGACGACGAGGGGTGGGAGCTTTTGGCCAATGGCACCGTCTCCGCCACGATCTCCTCTACGGTCGATCAAGTGGTTGCGGCGCAGGCACAGGCAGAAGCCTTGAATACGCTGAATATTGATCCCCAAGAGCTTGCCGCCGCCACCCCATCAGCCGAAGTGACCGCGGTTGATCTGGAGGCCGATGAGACCTCCGAAGAAGCGATGGGGCATGTTGCCATCGTCCTTATCGCCTCAATGGTGGTGGTCTTTTCCATCATGACCTTCGCAGGGCTCATCGGTGGGCGCGTTACAGAAGAGAAGTCTTCGCGCGTGGTCGAAATCATCCTTTCCACGGTGCGCCCGGTGGATTTCCTGGCCGGCAAGGTCATTGGCAATACCATCATCGGGCTGCTCGGCACCTTCCTCATCCTGGCCGGCGGCGTGGCCTCCCTGGCATTTACTGGCGCAGCGAGCGAAATCCAACTCGATTATGGCCTCATCGCTGCCCTGCTCGTCGGGGAAATCCTCGGCCTCTTGTTCTTCGGCAGCCTCTATGCCGCAGCTGGCTCCATGGTGCAGCGCACCGAGGATCTGCAATCGACGCAGATGCCCATCCTGCTCCTCGTCTTTGCCACCATGTATATCACCATGTTTGGCTGGACGAACTTGGATGCCACCTGGATGCAGGTCATGGGCTGGGTGCCGCCGGTCTCCATGTTGGTTGCTCCCCTCCAAGTTGCTAGCGGAAATATGAGCTGGCTGGGCTTGGCAGGCAGCTACGCGGTCCTCGCAGTAGTCACCGCGCTGATCCTCATCGTTGTCGCGCACATCTACCGCCGCGCCATCTTGAATAATGGCAAGAAGATGACCTGGCGCCAGGTGCTCAAGAAATAAAAATAAATCCGGCCTCCCGCTTTCCTAGGGAGGCCGGATTTTTCTACTGCGCAGAATTACTCAACGATGAATTCGTTGGTGATCGGCTGGGTGATATCCAACGTGCCGTGCTCGATGTAGTACATGCCAAAGAACATGGCACCGAGCAGCACTAGGGCCAGCAGCATGCAAGGAATCCACTGGACAAAAACGGAAACCCAGCCCTCAGATTGCTGGCGGGCCGCCGCCTCGCGTTGTTCTTGAGCCTCGCGCTCGTTCATAATGATAAAACCTCTCGCTTCACCGAAGATTAACTAAAAGTATCTTAACAGTTTATGGTCTCCGCGGTGGCATTAGATCCCTGGATCTTCGTCATTTAATAAAGCCTCAAGGAATGCCTCGCGGTCCGCGAACATTTTCTCGATATCCTCTTCCGCGCCCACGATCCAGGCATCGGCATCCTCATCAAAGGTCACCGCAGAATCGGGATAGGTTTCCAGGGCTTCCTCCATCGCGGCAACCTGATCGGCATCGACACGGTCCTCAGCAAAAGCCTCTGGATCACCAATGCGCTGGCCCAGCTCACCCAAGGCCGTCAAGCCATACGTTTTATGCTGCTTTTTAGGGTGCTCGAAAAGTTCTTGTCCCATCATGGCGGTATTATTTTCCTCCATTTAATAAAGAATCCGGGACAAATCCCGAATAGCCGGGGATATTATTGACCTGCAATACCCCATGGAAAAAGCGCTTGAGCGCGGGGACGTCATCCTCATGGAGGTGGTCGAATACCAAGCGGCGGACGGATTCCACGTGCTCGGGGGCCGCGCGCTCGAGGTGGTGGAGCCCAGCCTCCGTGATGTGCACGTTGACCCCGCGGCCATCATCAGTGGTCTTTTCTTTGACCAAGAGCCCACGCTTTTCCATGCGGATGACCTGGTGGGAGGCGCGCGAGCGATCCCAAGCCAGTTCCGTGCACAGATCGCGCAGTCGCAGGTGCTGATCTGGGGCTTCCGAAAGGGATACCAAGACTGCGAATTCGGACACGGAGATCTCCCCGCCCGCCTTAAGGGTCTCGTCCATGCCCCTATCTATCTTGCGGGTCGCAGCCAATAATAGGCGCCATAGCTCCTGTTCATCATCGTTTAACCAGCGGGTTTGTTCAGACATAAAGACTAGATTACCCCCTTCAGCATGGCGATGTCGCGCTCGCTACGCCCAGGCACCCGCGAATAGCGCTGCGGCATGCAGGTAAAGACCAAAACTTGGTTGTCGCGGCCTACCTGTGAGAACAGGGTGGACATCAGTTGCAGGCGGTGGGCGTCGGTGGAGCCCAGCGCGTCATCGACGATGACCGGCACGGATTCCTCCCCTGCCACCAAGCGCGCTATGGCAAAGCGGGTAAGGATGGCCAGCTGCTCGCGCGCGCCGCCGGACAGGCTGGTCATGGCCACCGTTTCATTATCGCGGGTGCGCGCAGTGACGGAAAGGTCATCTGCCAGTTCAAAGCTGATGTCCCCGCCGTAGATGGTGCGGGCCAGCTGGGCGAGTGCCGCCACGAAGGGCTCGGCATAGCGCTGGCGCGCGGCATCGCGGTGTTTGAGTAGCAGCTCTCGCAGGTAGCGCGCCGCCAGCGCGCGCTTTTCCACGCTTTCTAGCACCGCCTGAGCCATCTCCGCTTCCGCTTGTGCCTGCTGCTCGCGCTCTGCCGCGCCGGAGTGATAATTAATTTCGCTCGACAACTTGCCCAGCTCCACCTTGGTATCTTGCACCTGGTTCTGCAGGTACTCCAGGTGCGATTGCGCGCCCTCCACCAAGCTCTGAGCGGTGGCCAGGTCCACGGCCTCCATCTCAGAAAGCTGTTCCTGCAACCTGGCTACCAGCGCACCCAGCCGCTCCGCTTCTTCTTCCAACCCGGCATCGGAGGTTTTCTCCCGCGCTTCGGCCAGCTCGCGCTCGGCGCGCTCCGCCTTCTCGGTGGCGGCCTCGAGCTCGGCTTCCAGGCGCACCACGTCGTGGGCGATGCGGCTATCGCGGAAGGGAATAAGCTCGCGGTCGAGGGCATCGACAAGCTCGCGCGCCTCTTCCTCCGCCTCCTCCGCAGCGGATAAATCCTTGGCTGGGGCATCATCGAGCCCGGCAACCTTCTCCTTGAGCGCCGCGTGTTGGGCGCGCAATTCACCTAAATCATCCGGCCCCAACTCGCCCTCGAGCTTGCGCGTTGCCACATCCAAGGCGGCATTCTGCTCGCCGTGCACCTTGTGCAGGTTCTCTGCGGCGGCGATGGATGCCACGCCGGTGGCATCGAAAAGCTCCTGCAGGCGCGCCTCCGTCTGATCCACCTCGCGCTGGGTCTTATCGGAAGAGTACGCGCCAGCCACAAAGCGGGCGGTGATATCGCCGATGGTGATTTCGCGGCCATCGACAAGCTCAATTGCGGGCTGCTTGCCGATGTCCACCCGATTCCCATCAACTCCAATCTCCGCGCCCTCCGGACCGGAAAATTCCACCTTAGCGGCGGTGGCATCATGCAGGCGCTTGGCTAGCGACAGATCGGCGTCAGCCTTGCGGAGTTCCTCGACATCCGCGGCGGTCATCTCGCGCCCGCGCTGGGCGATTTCCGCTTGGGCCTTCTCCACACCACGTGCCAGTTCCTCCACCTTGAGCAGGCGCTTATCCAGGCGCTGGAAGGTCTCCTTGTCCTGATAAGCCCGCGCCAGCTTGAGCGTTGTGCGCGCGGTGGCGTAGTCCTCTTTGGCGGTGGCCAGCTTCTTTTCCACCGCCTCTTTCTTCTCGTTTTCCTCCGCGGCCTTCTCGCGGGCGGTCGCAAGCTTATCCGCAGCGCTCGACTTTGCGGTGCCTGAGGTGTCGAGTGCCTCGGCCAATTCCCGGCGCTTAGATTGCGCGTCCTTAGCGCGTTGGAAATCCTCCTTGGCGCGGGTGAGCTCGGCCTTGTGCGCATCCACCTGGTGCTGGGCCTGCACGGCTTCGTCCGCGGCGGCTTGTTTCTCGGCGAGGTCCTGGCGAGCCGCGGGTAGCTGCGCTTCGGCTTCTTCTTGCTGGCGTTCCAGGTGCTCGTAGCGCTCCACCACGGAATCGAGCCCGCGCACCGCAGCGGAAGCTTCCTCCAACTCCTGCTCGGCACGCTCCACAGTCTCCTGGGCCTTTTTATACTCGCCGGCTGCCTTGCCCGTCTTTTCGGTGTAGTAGCGCTTGTATTCCTTATCTACCTTGCCCAAAAGCTGGGAATCATCGCCGGATACCTCGTCCTCTGCCAGGCCGGACTCCTGCTCGAGGGCCTGCGTCAGCGACGGGATGCCCACCGCAGAGATGGCGTCATTGGAGTCATCCTGGCGCATAAAGAGGACATCGAGAAGCTGGCGATCCATGTTCTCGCTTAAGATCCGTTCCAGCTCATCATCGGCTTGGCGGCCGGTATACTGCGCGTGGCGCGGGGACGATATGGCCAGCTCGCAGTACTTCTTCTGCAACCAGCGCTTGGCAATGCGAAATCGGTACTGCCCTACCGAAATATCCGCGATGACCTCCGGCGAGACGTCCTTGCCCACCGGCTGCAGGTCCCGGATGCCGCTGGGGCGCGCCGTGTGCTTTTCCGTCAGTACCACATCGAGGGCCTCCACGATGGTGGATTTACCGGCCTCGTTCTCGCCGTGGATGACCACCACCCCGGTTTCTGGAAGGTCATCTAAAACCAGGTGCTCGATGCCGCGGACGTTTTTAATCTCTAAGCTGTGGATGCGCATGTGGTTTATCCCTCCAGGCGAAATAGCAGGTTGGCGGCGTCGCGGGCCACCGGATCCTCACGGTTTTCCAGCAGCTCTTGCAGGGCGTCGGCGGCATAGCCGGAAATGTCCAGGTTGGCTAGTTCGTCTTCGCTCGGTTCCAAGAACAGATCCATGGTCCGCTCGCGCGGGCGCAGCGAGGCAAAGACCGCCTCCAACTCATCCAGCCCGCGCTGCAGCCGGGCGTGCGCCGCCATGCCAAGGGTCCCCTGCAGACTATATTTAATCGCGGTGCGCACTTTATCCGGGTACTCCTCCAGGCTGCGCAGGAAGCGCTCGACGTCCTCGGTGAAATTGACGGAGGCATCGAGGGCTTCAAACGTCCAGCGCCCGATGCTGCGCTTGTCGATGTCTATATCCTCCCCCTCAATCCTTACCACCAGCGCATTCCCGGAATCGGCCTCGCCGCCACCGGTGGAACATTCCTTAAAGTCCGTGGTCTCCGGGCTGCCGGAGAACCAGACGCGGCCGGTCTTTCCCAGGCTGGCCGTCGAGTGGGTATCGCCCAGCGCCAAATAATCGATCACCCCGCGCTCGAGGCACTGCTCTACGAATTCCAAGTCGATGGTATCGGCATCTCCCCCGCTAGTACGCGAATCCACCTGGCCATGGCCCACGGCAATCCGGATTCCTTCCGTGGGTTCGAGCGGCTCCAAGGACTGGCGCACCAAATCGTGGTTGGCGCGCTTGGACAGGTACGGCGCCCCCACCAATTCCACGCCCTTGCCCACCGCGATGGGCTCTGAATCCGCGATGACGTGCACGTTATCCGCGCTAGTGCGATAAAATACCGAGTCCGCGACCAGCGGATCGTGGTTTCCCGGCAGCACATACACCGGCACGGGCAAGCGTTTAAACATTTCGGTGGCGCGCGCCAAGATTTCCCGGGAAAGCGCATTGTGTTCAAATACATCGCCCGCCACCACGATGAACTGCGCGCCAACCTCCTCCGCCAGCTGGCCTAGGTGCATGATGGCGGACTCGCGGTCATCGTTAAAACGACCTTGCGCCTCCCCCTTTAAGAACCAGCGGGTCATTCCCAGCTGAAAGTCGGACGTGTGGATAAAGGTCGTTGCAGTCATAATCAGTGCGTTAAGTGGTAGTAGAGGTCTTCAATATCGGACACGGCGCGCAAGAGATCAATATTGGTATGCGATACGGCTCGGAGGGCCTTGCGCAAAAGGTCTGGATCGGAATCTTCCAATGCTGGGGCCACCTTGGGGTGCGGCAGCTTGGGCATCTCGCGGCCATTCCAGAACACGTCGTTCTTTTCTTCCGCGGATAAATCGCTGGCCCCAAAGCTTTCGCGAGAGACCTGCTGCGATTGCTCCATGACGGCCTTTTCCAAGCGCGCAAAGTCCAGCCCGCGCATATTGAAAATCACGGCGGGATCCGCATCTGCGCGGGTGGCGAGCTTATCTCCCACCGCCACGATGTGCTTGCAGGTATAGGCAGAATCCGGACACGTGCAGGAAAGACGCAGATCTTCGGCGTCGCTGGCGAACAAGGTATCCAGCGCGTCCTCAGACAGCAGGCCCTTGCGCGCATTCGCTACGGAATTGGGCGTGCGCGCGAATTGGCCGGCGAGTGCCGCGATATCGTCATTATCGCGGTACGGCAGCTGGATGAGTACGGAAAACGGCTCGTTCTGGGAACCGGCCACGCGCCCATGGATGGCACCGTTACGGATCTCCAATCCCACGACGTGACCGCCTTCGGCGTACTGGCGACCGCGGGTAATCCGCCCCCGGTCCGCGTCATGGCTGGTAAAGGACGAAATCCGAGCAACGGTCTTGGACAACAGACGCCCGCTGCGGTCAACATGGTTGACCTCATCCGGGGTGCTCACGCGCTTGCGGGTACCAAAGTTTGCGTAGATGACATTGTCATCACCCTTGACGGCCATCCGCTTACTCCTTTCCCCGGTAACTCATGAGCTCTGCCAGCTGGTCCGGCTCCAGTTCCGTGAGCCAACCTTCGCCTTCGCCGACGACGGCACCAGCCAGCTGCGTCTTTCCATCCAAGATGTCTTGAATGGATTCTTCCAACGTGCCAGCGGTAATCATCTTATACACCTGCACGTTGCGGCGCTGACCGATGCGGAAGGCACGGTCGGTAGCCTGGTTTTCCACTGCGGGGTTCCACCAGCGGTCCATGTGCACCACGATCGATGCCGCGGTTAGGTTCAGGCCCGTGCCGCCTGCTTTGAGCGAAAGGATCATCGCCTGTGGGCCATCATCGGCCTGGAAATCCTCCACCATCTGGTCGCGTTTATTCTTGGTCACCCCGCCGTGTAGGAAGGGAATCTCATGGCCCAGTTGCCCGCTCAGGTAGGGTTGCAAGATATCACCGAAGGCCTTGTACTGAGTAAAGATCAGCAGGCGTTCGCCGGATTCGGTGGCGGCATCGACAATCCGCATCAGCTCCTTCACCTTGCCCGAGCGGTGCTTGCCCTTGATAACCACCGGCGAATCATCCCCCAGGTAGTGCGCTGGGTGATTGCAGATCTGTTTAATGCGGGTCAAAGAGGCCAAGACGATGCCGCGCTTGCTGATGCCCGTAGCATCCTCCAAGCTCTTCTTCACCTCATTGACCAGTGCCTTATACAAAGCCGCCTGCTCGGTGGTCATGGATACGGTAAAAATCTGCTCGGATTTTTCCGGCAGGTCATCGATGATATTGGGATCGGTCTTGACGCGGCGCAGGATGAGAGGTGCGGTCAGCGCGCGCAGGCGCTCAGACATCTCCTCATCGTTATTGCGCTCGATGGCCTTGGCAAAGTGATTGCGGAAGAACGACGCCGTGCCCAGGATCCCTGGGTTGCAAAAGTCCAAGATGGAGCGCATCTCCGATAGCCGGTTTTCCACCGGAGTACCGGTCAGCGCCACGCGGTGCTCAGAGGGCAGCGATCGCACCGCCTTGGAGGAACGCGTGGCCGAGTTCTTAATAGCCTGCGCTTCATCGAGGACCACACGCTGCCAGGACACCTCGCCCAAGAGGTTGAAATCCCGGCTCACGGTGCCGTACGTCGTAATGACCAGATCTGCTTTCGCGGCGGCCTCGAGGAACTTCTCCCCGCCCGGACGCCCCGCGCCGTGTTGCACCATGACCTTAAAATCCGGCACGAAGCGACGGGCCTCGCGGGCCCAATTGCCCACCACGGAGGTGGGTGCAACGACCAAGGTGGGCCCGGTCTGTTCACCGCGCTCCTTCTCCACCGCCAAAAGGGACAGTAGTTGGAGTGTTTTGCCGAGCCCCATGTCATCGGCAAGCACGGCGCCAATATTATTGCGCGACATCCAATACAGCCAGTCCACGCCCGTGCGCTGATACTCGCGCAGCTCCGCGTGGACGGTGTCCGGAATGTCCACGCGCTTAGGTGCGACCGTATCCATACCGCCAAGCAACGCGGTATGCCACGTGCTGCCGGTAAATTCGATCGGCTCTTGGGCCATCGACTCGAGCGCCAGTTCCCGCAGCTCCGCTACCGTTACCTGGTGCTCGCTCTTCTCATTGAACTCCGCGCGGCGACGCTCGACCTCCGCCATGAGCTGCTGCCAGCCCGGCTCACCTAGTTTCTTGGCCATCTCCGCCGATGCAGCCAGCTGCTCGAGCTCCTTCTTGGCGCGCTCGCGGGACTTATCCGCAAGCTCCTCCATATAAGAAGAAACCTTGGACACGACCTGGGTATCGGCCATGACCCACTTGCCGCGCAGCTGAATGAGCCCGGACTTGGAATTGACCAGCTCGTCCATCTCGGCTTCGGTAAGCTCCACATCGCCCACGGACATGCGCCAGTTATAGTCCACCAGCTGATTCATGCCGATGTGCTTCTTCGTGGCGGCCTCTGCCGGATCCCTGGCCTCGCGGGTTTCCAGCTTGGCCTTCGTATCCATCTGCGCCCACGATTTGGGCAGCATGACGGTAATGCCCCGCTTTTTCAGCTCGGGCACCTCGTGTGCAATAAACTGCGTGAACTGCTCCGTGTCCAGGTAGACATCCCAATCGCCGTCGCCAGGCTGGGGCATTTGCGTACTCTGGCCCAGGCTCGGCGCCGCATGCACGGCCTTGCGGTGGTTTTCGCGCAGCTTCTCGATGCTCGCCCTATCCAGCTCCTCCGCCGATACCGGCCGCGGCGAATCCGTTCCAGAGCGCACGCGCACCCGAATCGGCCACGCTGCATCTTCTGGATCCTGTTCTTCCGGTTCCTCCACGATGTAGACGAGTTGGAGTTCCACCTGGTAAATGGAATTTTTCCATTCATTGAGGCCACGCAGCAGTTGCGCGCGGCCGCGGCGGATGGGGGCCGTCGTCAGCAATGCGCGGGCGAAGTCGTGCCAAGGCATGGGCCGTGGTTCATTAAGTAGCGGCTGCAATTCCCGGTTGGCAATCCAATGCGTCAGTTCATCCGCTAGGTCATCCGAAAGGGCTCTATTATTTATGTGGAGAATCCCCGGTGCCGCAGCCATCATCTCTGCGAGCCAACCGCGCTCGCCCAAACCCGAGGCAAGCTGCCACATGGGAAACCACTCGTTGGCCTGGTACGCCAGCCGGAACGTCACCCTGCCCGCGCGGACAAACTTGCTCAGGCCACTATATGCGTGAATGAGCCAGTGCAGATCCGGGGCAATCGATGCCGGTGGATGATGGTCTAGGTATTCCAGCTGGGCTAGGGCTTCTACTGCTTCTTCTGGGGCAAACATGGCCATGGGCACCATGAGCGAGACGTCTTTGCCCTTTGGAGTCCGTAGTGATACGCGCGCCCGGTTCCGGAAGGATTTCTTAGCCAGGATGGCATCAATTGCCTGCGGAAACGTCCCTTCTGGCACGGCCGAAGGCATAACAATCTTGTGTCCTTCTACCTGCTCAATCCATAGACCAAGCCCCGAAACCGGCAGCCAAAGGCCATGCACAAGGTAAGAAGCCATAACGGTCAGCATAGCAGCCCTGTATAGTTTTGTTACAAGCTCGTTATATTCACGTCTTTACGCAGTTAGACGGTGAAAAAAATCACCGGAGATCTATGCCACAGCTGAATTTTAGCTTGGGTGAACCTTAAGTCACCGTTAACGTAAGAATGTCCGATAAATCACTACAAGGAGTGAAACGTGCAAGAATCAACTTGGTACGTCATTGCGATGATTGTGTACTTCCTCGTAATGGCAGCCATTGGCTACTGGAGCTACAAACAAACCGACGAATACGACGATTATGTTTTGGGCGGCCGTGGCCTGCACCCATTCGTAGCTGCTCTCTCCGCCGGCGCATCTGATATGTCCGGCTGGCTACTCATGGGCCTGCCTGGCGCGCTCTTCCTTTCCGGTTTTTCCGAGCTGTGGATGCCTATCGGCCTCCTTATCGGTGCATGGGCAAACTGGAAGTGGATTGCGCCGCGTCTGCGCGCTTACTCGGAGGTTGCGGGCGATTCCATTACGGTCCCCTCCTTCTTCGAGAACCGTCTGCGCGATAAGTCGCGCATGCTGCGTATTATCTCCGCAGTTATCATTATCTTCTTCTTTACCTTCTACGTCTCTTCCGGCATGGTCTCCGGTGGTCGTTACTTCGAGTCCACCTTCGGTGGCGACTACATCACCGGTATGTTGGTCATCGCCGCAGTGACCATTTTCTACACCTTCATCGGTGGCTTCTTGGCTGTGTCCTACACCGATGCTATGCAGGGCATGCTGATGTTCGTCGCCCTGCTGATCGTTCCAATCATGGCGCTTTTCGCTCTTGACGATGCCGGTGCGATTTTCTCCTTCGCTACCGAGAACAACTACGCTACCGACGGCGCACTCGAGCCAAACGATAACTACTTCTCTCTCTTCGCCGGTGTTTCCGCTGGTGTTATCGTTGGTAACGCCGCTTGGGGCTTGGGCTACTTTGGCCAGCCGCACATCATCGTGCGCTTCATGGCGCTGCGTAAGCCTTCCGACGCCAAGCAGGGCCGTTTCTACGGCATCACCTGGATGGGTCTTTCCGTCATCGGCGCTATCTTCGTTGCGCTTACCGGTACCGTGTACTTCACCCAGTTCGGTGAGACCATCACTGACCAAGAGAACTTCGAGACCATCTTCTTGGATATGGCTCAGGCCATGATGCACCCATTGCCTGCAGGTTTCGTCTTGACCGCAGTTCTTGCAGCGATCATGTCCACCATGTCCTCCCAGATGCTCGTGGTGTCCTCTTCCCTGATTGAGGACCTCTACCTCATCATCGCAAAGCGCAAGCCTTCCGAGGGCGTTCTGATTAACCTGTCCCGTACCGCCGTTGTGGCCATCGCGGTTATCGCCGCACTCCTGGCTATCAACCCGTCCGACTCCATTCTTGGCCTGGTCGGCTTCGCATGGGCTGGTTTCGGTTCCGCATTCGGTCCGCTGGTCATCCTGGCTCTGTACTGGAAGCGCCTCAACGCAACCGGTGCAATCGCCGGTATGGTTACCGGTGCAGTCGTCGCCATCGGTTGGGGCATGTCCCCGCTCGGCGATTCCCTCTACGAGATGGTTCCGGGCTTCTTCTCCGCACTCATCGTCACCGTTCTGGTCACCTTGGCTACCAAGCAGCCAGACCAGGAGGTCTTGGACGAGTTCGAGGAAGCCGAGAAGCTTGCCAAGCTCGTTGAGAAGGACGACTCCCTGGACTTCGAGGAAGCAGCAGAAAAGGTTTCCGATAACAAGTAGGAACCTTCCCGCATCTCGCGGAGTCCAATAGGACATGAAGTCCTATTATCTGGCCGCGATATCATGCATAACCGCTCTCGTTATCGCATGGTATGCGTGGCCTTTTCCGCGTTTTGATGTCTCCACCGTGCCATCCCGCGCGGAATTGCGGGGCTACGACCGCGACGAGTTTGGCAGCTGGCAGCCCAACGGCGCCTGCACCACGCGGGAGGCCATCATGGAGAACCAGGCCAGCGAGGCCTTCGCTGACTGCCGGCCGCAATCCGGCACGATCTATGACCCCTACGCGGGCGAGACGATTTCAGCCACCTCTCCCATTGAGGTCGACCACATCTTCCCTCTTTCTGCCGCCTTTGACATGGGTGCCGCAGAATGGGACCAAGACACCAAGAGGCGTTTTGCCAACGACCCCCTCAATTTAGTGGCGACCAGCCGTAAGCTCAATCAAGAAAAGTCCGATTCCCTCCCTTCCGAGTGGTTGCCGCCTGCCAACCGCTGCGATTACTCGCGGCGCCTCGCAAAAATCGCGCGCAAGTACGAGTTACCGTTGCCCCGCGCGGATGTCCGTGCAATGAGAAGGCAATGTCGGTTCGATTTCTAGCAGTTAAATTGATTAGGGTGAACAAGGCAACTTTTCTTAACTGAAGGGCATCCTCCATGACTACTTTGTTCATCTTCCTGCACGTGGCAGCGGCCATCGTTTTGCTCGGCCCCGTGTGCATTTCCACCTCCATCTACCAGACCCAGCTGCAGGGCGCAGCGCAGGGCGATAAGACGGCCCTCGGCGCCGCCCGCAACTTGCACAACATCACCAATACTTACGGCTACATTTCCGCCCTCGTGCCGGTCCTTGGCCTTGCAGTGTTCCTGTCTGATATCGAAACCTTCAAGAGCCAGGTCAATTTCCACATCGCCATCCTCGTGGCCATCATCGCGTGGTGCCTGCTCTTCTTCCTCATCCTCCCTAAGCAGCGCACGGCGCAGGCAGCCCTAGAATCCGGCGATACCGCCAACCTGGGCTCCATCAAGAAGTCCCTGTCCGCTTTCGGCGGCGTCTTCAACCTCCTGTGGATCATCTGCCTTATCCTGATGTACATCTAGGAAGCCATTTACTCTCCGGGGACAGTGTCATCGCTGTCCCCTTTTTCATGCGTGGACTCCTCTCTGAGCTCTTCTTTTAGTTGCTGCGCATCTGCGTGCGCATTCTCCCGCCGCTTCTGCGTGGCCTGCGCTACCGTCTGCGCCCACCTGCGGTTCTTCGGCGCCAGCGGTCCGCTCGCGGAGTCGTAGACCCACGTAGAGTCATCAAAAAGCCAGACGATGTCCCCGCTTATCGGGTCCTTGATATAAAACGCCCTCCCATCGATCTTAATATTGTGATGGTGCTGGCATAAGCAGGTGAGGTTTGCTGCCGAGGTCGGCCCGCCGTCTGCAAAGTCGTGCCGATGGTCCATCTGGGAAGCCACCGCCAGCCGCGTGCAGCCTGGCCACCGGCACGTGCCATCCAAGCCCTCTACAAACGCCCGGATATCTGGCGGCGTCACATAGTTAGGGCTCTCCGCCTGACCGGCCTTCTCCATATCCCTTGTCGCTGTCGCCCGAGCCTGTAGGTCATCCGCGGTCTCCGGGGATACCCAGCCTAAGTTCTGTACAAACGCGGGTGCATCCGGCAGGTCGCAGCGATACATATTCAACACGACCTTGGCCTTAGCCTGTGCTTTTCCAGTCAGCAGTTCCACTGCGGCCTCAGCCATCGTGAGGTCCTTGTCCGTAGCGATATCCCGAATATTGCGGTCGATTATCTCCGCGGTTTCTAACCCGACGTCCAGGCAAACCGCAGCCCACTCCCCGCCTGTAGGTTCAACGCTATAGGCTTGCTTGCGGCGCGGATCCCGCGCGGCAATAGAGGGATCGAGGCGCACAATGAGCTCGCGCAGCTTTCGGCGGAGATTGCGGTGCGAGGGCAGCTTTTGATTGGGACGGGTTGGGGTCAAGTAGTTGGTCAGGGCGTCATCGATAGTGAATTTCTTCTCCGCATCAATGGCGCCGAGTTTGGCTAGGGTTTGGTCAATCGTAATGAGTCGGTCTAAATCTAAATGGAAATGCTGTTCTTGCCGGGCGCGCAGCCTCGGCAGCTCCTTTAGCCGCTCGAAGGCGAAAATAATGTTTCTAATGCGGGACTGACGCGCCCCGGTTAAATCAGACAGCGATTGGCTAATAGTTTCGATATCATCGTCCGGGTCAGGATGAAGCCTTTCCCATAACTGGTATTCTGCCTTCCTAATCTCCGTAGCTGTACGGGAGGTAGGATTTTCAGGATTGGTATTGGCATAATATGGCGCATTCATGGACTTTCTTTCGGGAGATTTACTAGAACATGCTTTCGCCATACACCATACAAAACCGCCCCGACACGCTACCCCCGTTTATAGTAAAAGCGCAGGTCACAGGGCATGAAAAAAGGGCCTCTAAAAAGAGGCCCTTTGGAGGTTTAATTAGTCGCGGAAGCGACCACCATGTTTGCGTCCACCGCCGCCGCCATCACGGCGAGGCGGGCGACCGGTATCCTTCTGAATCTTGATGAGCTGGCCAGAAATCCGGGTATCCTTCAGGCGATCCAGCACAGCCGGGTCCATGTTCTTCGGAAGGTCCACGAGCGTGTGCCCCACCGCAATGGTGATGCGCCCGAAGTCCTTGGCGGAGAGGCCACCTTCGTTGGCGATAGCACCGACGATGGCACCTGGGCGGACATTCTGGCGCTTGCCGACGTCCAACCTGTACGTCTCAAAGTCACCATCCGGCCGCTTGGAACCGCCGCGGTTCTTGCCGCCGCCCTTGAAGTCGCGGTCGCGCTTGCGGTCATCGCGATCGCGGCGGTCCTTCTTTGGCTTGGGCAAAGGCTTGTCTTCCAATAGGAAGTTCTTGCCACCCTGGTGCATGACGGCCAAGGCCGCGGCGATGTCATCCATCGCGACGTCATTGTCTTCCGAGTACTTGCGCACCAAGTTGCGGAAGAAATCGGCCTGCTTGTTGTCCATGGACTGGGTAATGGCCTGCGCAAACTTTTCCTTGCGCTTCTCATTGACCTCATCGACGGAGGGCAGGTCCATCTCTTCGAGGCGAGCGTTGGTTACGCGCTCAATGGAGCGCAGCATGCGGCGCTCGCGCGGGGTGACGAACAGGATTGCCTCGCCGGAGCGGCCGGCACGGCCAGTACGGCCGATGCGGTGCACGTAGGACTCGGTATCGTTCGGGATGTCGAAGTTCACCACGTGGGTGATGCGCTCGACGTCGAGGCCACGAGCGGCGACGTCGGTAGCGACGAGGATGTCTAGGCGGCCATCCTTAAGCTGGTCGACGGTGCGCTCGCGCTGCGCCTGGGCGATGTCGCCGTTAATGGCAGCAGCGCTGTAACCGCGATCGCGCAAGGCCTCGGCCACCTCTTCGGTCTCATGCTTGGTGCGGCAGAAGACGATGATGGCGTCATAGGTAATGACCTCGAGGATGCGGGTAAAGGCATCCATCTTTGCGCGGTGCGGAATCAGCAAGAAGCGCTGCTTGATGTTGTCGTTGGTGCGACGCTCGGACTTAACGGTTACTTCCGCCGGGTTGTGCAGGTACTGCTTGGACAGACGGCGGATGGCGTTAGGCATGGTGGCGGAGAAAAGCGCCACCTGCTTGCGGTCCGGGGTGCTTTCCAGGATGCGCTCGACGTCTTCCTGGAAGCCCATGTTCAGCATCTCATCGGCCTCATCGAGGACGAGGAACTGCAGCTGGGACAGGTCAAGCGAGCCCTTCTCCAGGTGGTCGATGACGCGACCCGGGGTACCCACGATGACCTGGGCTCCGCGGCGCAGACCAGACAGCTGGATGCCGTAGGCCTGGCCACCGTAGATGGGAAGAACCTCGATGCCCTTGAGGGTTTCCGCGAAGGATTGGAAGGCGTCTGCAACCTGCAGGGCGAGCTCGCGGGTAGGCGCAAGGACGAGTGCCTGCGGGTGGCGCGCTTGCGGGTCAAGCTGGGACAAGACCGGCAGCGCGAAGGCTGCGGTCTTGCCGGTACCGGTCTGTGCAAGGCCCACGACGTCGCGGCCTTCCATCAGGATCGGGATGGTTTCTGCTTGGATGGGGGACGGCGTGGTGAAGCCTACTTTCGCAACAGCTTGCAGAATTTTATCTGGCAGGCCGAGGTGCTCGAACCCCTGGGAGTTGTCGTTGGCCGAGTCCTTGGACTCAGCGCCGGTGCCCTCAGAAGTATTCGCAGCCCTGGTGTCCTGGTTGACACCTTGCGATTTGTCCTGAGATTCCGACTTATTAAAATCTTCCGGCTCGTTTACGCCGCCGGTGGCGTTATCGGTAATGCTCATTGCTCGTCCAACCCTACGCGATACCGGCGGCAAACTCCATTCCTCGCTATACCCCCGCCACGAACGTGCGGTAGCTCAGCGGCATGCCCGGCCGGTAGGCCAAGTGCACCGCGCTAGGAGCATCGAGCACGTGCAGGTCAGCGGCAGCGCCCTCCACCAGGGTGCCCTTCGCGGGGCGGCCCTGCGGGTCGAGTCCGTTGCCCACATTATGGCGGCGCAACGCCGTGGCACCGCCGGTAGTGGCGGCGTGGATGGCCTCGTCGACGGATAGGTGCTGCTGCAGGACGGCCGTGGTCACGCAGTAGTTCATCGACGAGGTATAGGAGGTACCTGGGTTGAGGTTGGAGGCGATGGCGAGGGTGGCGCCGGCATCGAGAAGCGCACGGCCAGGCGCTAAGGGCTCGCGCGTGGAGAGATCGCAGGCTGGGAGCATGGTGGCTACGGTCTCGGATGCGGCGAGCTTTTCGATGTCACTATCGCTCAGATAGTTCACATGGTCCACCGAGGCGGCGCCAAGCTCGACCGCGAGGCTAACCCCCGGGCCCTCGCCAAGCTGGTTGCCGTGCACACGCAGGCCAAGGCCCAATTTTTTACCGGCTTCGAGAACGCGGCGCGACTGCTCTTCATTGAACGCGCCGCGCTCGCAGAAGACGTCGATCCACTGGACGTATTCGGCAACGCCGTCCAGCATCGGGCCGACGACCTCATCGAGGTAGTCTTCCGCATCCGCTCCCGGCGGCACGAGGTGGGCACCCAAGAACGTGACGTCATCGACGTGCTGGGATGCCACGCGCGCGGCTTCCACTTCAGATTCCGTGTTGAGGCCGTAGCCGGTCTTGGTCTCGAAGGTGGTGGTGCCACCGCGGCGGCCAGCGGCCACGCGCTCGGCGACGAGCTTATCCAAACGCTCCGCCCCCGCCTCCCGGGTGGCGTCCATGGTCACCGCGATGCCGCCGGCCTCGTAGGAACCGCCGGACATGCGGGCCTCGAACTCAGCGGAGCGGTCGCCGTCGAAGACCATGTGGGTGTGCGAATCCACCCAACCCGGCAGGACGGCACGCCCGCCTAGGTCCACCTGGTCATCGGCGGCGGGCGCCTGGGAGGCGGGGCCAATCCAGGCGATGGTGCCGTGGTCGGCGATGAGGGCGGCATCGTTAAGCGTGCCGTGCTCGCTGACCGTGCGGAGTTCTGAAATTCCGGTAAAAAGTGTGCTCATTTAATCCCTTGCCTTAAATTCCATGGGAACGCGAACGCCGCGTTCTTTGGCTACTTCCTCTGCGCGAGAGTACCCGGCATCGACGTGGCGGATAACGCCCATGCCTGGGTCATTGGTCAGCACGGCGCGCAGCTTGGCGGCGGCGAGATCGGTGCCATCGGCAACCGTGACCTGGCCGGCGTGGATGGAGCGGCCCATGCCCACTCCGCCGCCGTGGTGGAGGGAGACCCAGGTAGCGCCGGAAGATACGGCGGTCATGGCGTTGAGCAGCGGCCAGTCAGCGACGGCGTCGGTGCCATCGAGCATGGCTTCGGTCTCGCGGTACGGCGAGGCAACCGAGCCGGAATCGAGGTGGTCGCGGCCGATGACGATGGGGGCCTTGATCTTGCCCTCGCGCACGAGGTCATTGAAGAGCAGGCCGGCCTTGTGTCGCTCGTTGTAACCGAGCCAGCAGATGCGGGCGGGCAGACCCTCGAACTCGACGTATTCCTCGGCGGCGTCCAGCCAGTTGTGCAGGTGCTCGTTTTCTGGGAAGAGCTCCTTTAGGGCTTGGTCGGTGACCTTGATGTCCTCTGGATCGCCAGACAGCGCTGCCCAGCGGAATGGGCCCATTCCCTCGCAGAAGAGCGGGCGGATATAGGCGGGAACGAAGCCGGGGAATTCGAATGCGCGCTGGTAGCCGGCGTGGCGGGCCTCATCGCGGATGGAATTGCCGTAGTCAAAGACCTCGGCGCCCTCGTCCTGGAATTCCACCATCGCCTGGACCTGTGCGGCCATGGATTCGCGGGCCTTTTTGGTAAAGGTCGTGGGATCAGCCTTGGCCTCGGACTGCCAGTCATCCACGGTGATTTCGGTGGGCAGGTAGGACAGTGGGTCGTGCGCGGAGGTCTGGTCGGTGACGATGTCTACCTTGAACTCCCCGGCGCGCTGGCGGCGCAGCACCTCGGGGAAGACCTCGGCGGCATTGCCCACCAGGCCGACGGAAAGGGCCTTCTTGTTTTCCTTGGCATCGAGGACCAAGCGCAGGGCCTCGTCCAAATCGGTGACCACTTCATCGAGGTAGCGTTTGTGCTGGCGGCGGCGCAGGCGGTGCTCATCCACATCAACGATGAGCACCGCTCCCCCATTGAGCGTCACGGCGAGCGGTTGGGCACCGCCCATGCCGCCGCACCCACCGGTCAGGCTCAGGGTGCCGGCCAGACTGCCCTCGAAGCGCTTCTTGGCCACGGCTGCGAAGGTCTCGTAGGTGCCCTGCAGGATGCCCTGGGTGGCAATGTAGATCCAGGAACCGGCCGTCATCTGGCCGTACATCATCAAGCCCTCGTCCTCGAGCTTGCGGAAGTGTTCCCAGTTAGCCCAGTCGCCCACGAGGTTGGAGTTGGCGATGAGCACGCGCGGTGCCCATTCATTGGTCTTCCAGATGCCCACCGGCTTGCCGGATTGGACGAGGAGGGTTTCATCGCTTTCCAGGTCCTTCAGCGATTCCACAATGGCATCGAAGGCCTCCCAGCTACGTGCTGCGCGGCCGGTGCCGCCGTAGACCACGAGGTCCTCGGGGCGCTCTGCCACCTCTGGGTCGAGGTTATTCATCAGCATGCGCAATGGCGCTTCGGTTTGCCAGGATTTTGCGTTGAGTTCGGTGCCGCGGGGTGCGCGGACTTCGCGTGGTTCAGACATGGCTTCCTTTCGCTCGTGCTTATCGACGCCGTGCCCTACCCCAAGGCCGGTTTCCCGGGGCTGTCTCCCGGGGGCTTGGCGAGCGTCACAGATATCAATTTAGTGTGATGCACAACGTATTTAGAGCTTGCTCAGTCACCAACTGTCTGGCATTTCAGACTCTGCGGCTACGATGGCATTCATGCGCCACGTATTGCCCGCCCTCGCCGCCGCCTGCCTGCTTGCAGGATGTTCCTCGCAGCCAGAGGAAGTTCCAGAAGTCCCCGAAAACTATGTGGCCCTCGGGGATTCCTATGCTGCGATGGGCTCGACGACGCTCCCGCTGGATCCGCCCGATTCCTGCGCCAGAGCACAAGATTCCTACCCAGAACTCGCCGCGGAGGAAATCTCCACGAGTTCTTTCCGCAACGTCGCCTGCCAGGGCGCGAGCACGCTGGATGTTTTATCCTCCGCGGGCGAGCACCCCGCCCAGGTGGACGCGCTGGCTGCGGATACGTCCCTTGTTTCCTTGAGCATCGGCGGCAACGATGCCAGCTTTGTGCGCCTGACCCAATGCGCAACGGACGATATATGCCAAGACGAATCGGGCCCGCAAATAGAACTGGAGCTACACGATCTGCCCCAACGCCTAGACAAGGTCTACGGGGAAATCGCCCACCGCTCACCTGAGGCGAAGGTCCTTGCCACCGGCTATATACCCCTCATCAATCCCGGCGAGACTTGCCCCTTCATAGAAAAAATCCCGGCCACAGACCGGGAGTGGTTGGCAGATACCATTCAGCGCATCAACAAAGCGGTGCGCGAGGCCGCCGAACGCAACGGCGCCACCTACGTGCTGCCTGACGATGCCCCGCAGCATTCCGCCTGCTCGGATGAGCCGTGGGTGGACTTTACGGGGCAGGATACCGATTCCTTCCCCATGCACCCCACCCATGCGGGCCAAGTGGCGATGGCGCAGGCGTTACGCAGAGCCCTCTAGCCCGGCACGAGCGGCATCGTCCGATCCGGGAACACGCATCTCAAACTTTTCGGTAACCACCGTGTAGTCGAAATAGCCCATGCGTGCAATGGGTTTAATCCGGACGATATCGAGTTTGCCATCCTTATCAACAACGGATTCATCAATGTGGATGGTCTTCACGTCCGCAACCACGAGGTCAATCGTGCCGACCTTGGAATTTCCCGGCAGGCGCAGCGTGGTCTTGTATTCGCACTCAAATTTCACTGGGGACTCTTTCACCATGGGGATGCGGTAGTTCTCCGCGTATTCCTTGGTGACATTCAGGCGCTCCCATTCGCTATCGCCATGTTCGAGCACCTGTGCGGACTTATTAACCTCTTCACGCAGTTCATAGGTGGCCATATTCCACACAAACCAGCCGGTTTCCTCCGCATTGAGCACAGTGTCCTTTCGCCGACCATCCGGGTATTGATTGGCGGAGAACATCACCATGGGTGGGTCAGGTTTTGCCACTGGCTATACGGGGCGATATTTTCTCGGCCCTCGCTATCAATACTGGACAACCACCCAATGGGACGCGGCACCGTGCTGGACTTAAACGGCGAATACGGCAGCGGGTTCGGCTCGGACTGCGGGTTCCACTTTAAAGAAGCCATATTAACCACGCAGCATTCCGGTGGCGGCCTCGACGGCATCGATCAGCGCGCCAGACTTGACCAGGCGCACGGTCTCCTCGATTTCCGGCGATAGGTAGCGGTCGGTACCGGGGCCAGGAACGGTCTCACGCAGGGCGGCAATGACCGCGCCTGTGCCGCCAGCGGGTGTTCCCTCACGCATGTCGATGGCGCGCGCTGCGGTGAGGATTTCCACTGCCAGGACGCGCTGCAGGCCATCAACGGCCTTGCGCAGCTTGCGGGCGGCTGACCAACCCATAGACACGTGGTCTTCCTGCATGGCAGAAGAAGGAATGGAATCGGCCGAGGCCGGTGTGGCCAGGCGCTTTAATTCGCTGACGATGCCCGCCTGGGCGTATTGGGCGATCATGTGGCCGGAGTCGACACCGGGGTCATCGGCAAGAAAGGCGTTCAAGCCGCGGTTGCGGGCCGGATCCAGGAAGCGGTCGGTGCGGCGCTCAGAGATGGACGCCAGATCCGCGGTAACGATGGAGAGGAAATCAAGCGCATAGGCCACCGGGGCGCCGTGGAAGTTGCCGTTGGAGACCACGCGGCCGTCCTTGGCCACCACCGGGTTATCAACGGCGGCGGCGAGCTCGCGCTCTGCTACCTGCGCGGTGTGTGCCAAGGTATCGCGGAAACCGCCGGCCACCTGCGGCGCGCAACGCACCGAGTAGGCGTCCTGAACCTGGTTCTTCTTGAACTCCTCCAGCGCCGCGGCGAGGATTTCGGAGCCGTCTGCCACCTGGCGGATATTGGCAGCGGAATCGGCCTGACCTGGGTGCGGGCGCAACTGCTGCAGGTCATCGGCAAAGACAACGAGGGTGCCGAGCAGGCCTTCTACCGTCATGGCGGTGGCGATATCGGCGGTCTTGGCGGCCGCGCGCAGGTCAGTGATGGCCAGGCAGAGCTGGCCCAGCATGCCATCGGTGCCGTTGATAAGGGCAAGGCCCTCCTTTTCGCGCAGCTCCAGCGGCTCGATGCCGGCGGCGGCAAGGGCCTCGCCGGCGTCCTTGAGCTCGCCGCCCACGCGCACCTCGCCCTCGCCCAAGAGCGCTAGGGCGCAGTGGGCCAGCGGGGCCAAGTCGCCGGAGCAGCCCAGCGAACCGTATTCGCGCACCACCGGCACGATGCCGGCGTTAAGGGCCTTGGCGTAGGTTTCTACCACCACGGGGCGCACGCCGGTACGGCCGGTGCACAGGGTGGATAGGCGCAGCAGCATGAGCGCGCGGATGACTTCTTCTTCTACCTCAGGGCCGGTGCCGGCCGCGTGGGAGCGCACCAGGGATAGCTGCAACTGCGCGCGCATCTCTTCTGGAATGTGGCGGCGGGCAAGCGCGCCGAAACCGGTGGAGATTCCGTAGACCGGCGTGGGATCCTGGGCCAGTTCTTCGACCCGGTCGCGCGTGGAGGCAACCTCGTCCAGGGCCTCGGCGGAGATTTCTACCGTGGCGCCGTAACGGGCAACCGCCACGACTTCCTCAATGGTCAGCGCTCCGACGCCGACGGTAACGGTGGATGAGTATGCATTAGGCATGATGACTCCTAGTGTCTTTAGGGCAGCAAAATATAGCTCACGTCACAGCCTAACGCGCTAGCCCGCATGGTACCTCACTTTTCGCGCTGGCGATACATTTTCCCCGCGACTTTCTCCGCGGCCTGGCGCAGCGCCGCAATGAGCGCCTCTACCCTATCTGCCGGCGTGGACACGGGATAGGTCACCGCAATGGCCGCAGCAGGCCGCTCCAGGTGGTCCAGGATGGGCACTGCCACCGAGGCCTGCCCCCGCGAGATTTCTTCCACCTCTTGGTCCCATCCGCGCGCAAGGGCCCGGTCCAGCTGCTTTTTAAGGAAACCAAAATTTTCCCCGCCCGCAGTATCGAAGGCGGCCTTGACCTCCCATTCCGGCAGGTGCGCCAGCATCACCCTGCCCGATGCCGTCTTATGCGCCTGCAGGCGCACCCCCACCTCCGTGACCAAGGAGGTCGCACCCGGCGCGCGGACCTCCTGCAGGTATAAAATCTCCGAGCCTGCCATGCGCGAAAGGTGCCCAGATCCACCTACCAACCGCGCGCATTCCTCCAGATCACGCGTGGCCATGCGCACCAGCGGCTGCTGGGTTACATACGCAGAGGCCATCGAATACGCGGCCAGCCCCAGGCCATAGGTCTTGTGCTCGGGCAGGTGCGCGACGAACCCGGCATCGACCATTTCCGCGAGCAGGTGGTACGTGGTCGAGCGCGGCAGGCCGAGCTCGCCTTGGATGCGGGCGGCGGAAATCGGGACATCGATAGTAGATAGCAGCTTGAGGATATCTAGGGCATGGCGCGCGGCGGGGACTCGGTTAGCACTCACAGCGCCCAATTATATTCCGCTACTGCCAGACAAATTCACCGCACGCTTCTAGTATCGGCACTATGAATACCGAATCAGCCCCACTTTTTACTCCCGCCCCCGATTGGTCCGGCCGCTCCGATGGCCCCGGCCCCGAGCACGCGCGCTGGCATAGTGTTATCAACCAAGCCGAATCCGCGCCCGTAACCCTGTTGGGCTTTGCCTCCGATGAGGGCGTGCTGCGCAACGGCGGCCGCCAAGGTGCCGCCGCCGGCCCCGCCGCCCTGCGCACAGCCCTTGGCTCCCTCGCGGTCCACCACGGCCATGCGCTTGCCGATGCCGGAACCATCACCACCCAAGGCGACGATCTCGACGGCGCACACGAGGCGCTATCTGACAAGGTCGAAGAACTCGTCCGCAGCGCTACCCTGCCGATCATCTTGGGCGGCGGGCACGAAACCGCCTTCGGCTCCCACCGCGGCCTATTCCGCGCGCGCGGTGCCACCCCCATCATCAACCTGGATGCCCACTTCGATCTCCGCCACGCGGACCACGCCACCTCCGGCACGCCCTTTACCCAGATTTCCCAGCTCACCGATGACTTTGACTACACCGTCTTCGGTATTTCCCGCCCCAATAACACCGCGGTGCTATTCAACGATGCCGATAAGCTCGGCGTTAACTACACCTTGGATGAGGAGCTGGTGAACCTCACCCCGGCCGAATGCGGCGCGCTCGCCACCCAGGCCACCGCCGCCGCGGACAAGGTGCACCTCTCCATCGACTTGGACGTGCTTCCCGCCTCCACCGCGCCGGGTGTATCCGCCCCGGCCAGCCTCGGCGTTGCCTACGAGCGCATCCGCGCCTTGGCGGTCGCCATCGCCGCGACGGGCAAGCTCGCGCTTGTCGATGTCGTCGAGCTCAACCCCACCTTTGACATAGACAACCGCACCGCCAAGGCAGCGGCGCGGCTTATCGATGAGATCGTTAATGCCCACCTCACTGCGGTAAGCGGGCAATAAACATCAAAACAGAAGGTGCGCAATCGGGGTTGCAATCACGATGGTGAGGGCTACGCGCTCAAACCAGATGATGACCAGGTGGGATAGCTTCACCGGAATCTTGGTGGCCAAAATGCACGGCACCAAAGCGGAGAAGAAGATAATGGCAGAGACCGCCACGACCCCGATGACGAATTTCAGCACCATGGAGTCACTGCCTGCCACCGCGGTGGCGGGCAGGAACATCTCCGCAATGCCCATCGCCGCGGCCTTGCCTCCAAGCGCCGGCTCCGGCAGCTGCACTATCCAAGCAAAGGGATAAAACAGGTACCCAATCCATTCAAAGATCGGGGTAAACCGCGCAAGCAGCAAGCCAATAAGGCCCACCGACATAATGGACGGCACGATGGCCGCGGCCATGCGCACGCCATCGCGCAGGTTATCCCAAATGGCCTGCGGCAGCGACGGCGCGCGCTGCAATGCCAGCATCGCCTCGCGCCACGCATTCTTAAAGCGCGATCCTTCCACCGGCTTTTCCGGGTCAGGCTCTACACCCGCGCAGTATTCATCCGGAATCGTCCGCAGCGGCGGGATGCGCACGGTAATGGCCGTAACCAGGAACGTCACCAGCAGTGTGACGGCAAAGTAGGTGCCCCAGATATTCATCAGGTCCAGCTGCTTGGCCACAATGACCATAAACGCCGCCGATACCGTGGAAAACCCCGTGGCAATAACGGCAGCCTCTCTGCCGGTATAACCGCCCTTTTGATAGACGCGGTCCGTGACCAAGATGCCCAGCGAATACGACCCCACGAAGGATGCCACCGCATCGATAGCGGAGCGCCCCGGCGTCTTCCACAGCGGGCGCATAATCGGCTGCATCAGCACCCCAACAAATTCCAAAAGCCCAAAGCCAATAAGAAATGCCAGGAAGGTACCGCCGATGGGCACGATAAGCCCCACCGGCGTAGCAATGGAGTTCCACAAGAAGGGAACCAAGTCCTCATCGCCCAATACCCACGGCAGCGCGTCAATGACCATGAGGAAGGAAATGACCGCGCCTGCGATATTGAGGACCGCAAAGACCGCCTGCAGTGTGCTTTGCTTAAACGCCCCAGTGCTAAAGCTGCGCACCGTTCCATACACGGCGAGCGCAAAAATAAGCCACGGCACCACCGCCGGGATGCTATCGCGCACGATGGTGACCATGTGGTCCAAAGGAATGGAGTTCTTTTCCTTATACGTCACAGGAAAGAAGAACACGAATGCGCCAATGGCGCTATAAACAAAGAGTTTCCACCGTCCTCCAGGCCGCGGGACTTCCCCGTCATGGCTCTGGATGGAGGAATTAACTGAATCAGTAGAAGTCACGATAGACCGCCCCTCAAGCTTGCATGATGATCAAGCCCGCGCGACAGCCTGACGCGAACATTGGGGATATGTTAGCTAAATTACATCTTGTTGTCTAGCGTTTCTTAGCTCAAGGCACAATGGGACTATGTCTAACCCCATCCGCGTCGTCGGCGCCGTCTTTCACGATGGCGATCGCTTCCTCGCCTGCCGCAAGAAACCCGGAAAACCCCTAGAAGGACATTGGGAATTTCCGGGCGGAAAAATCGAACCGGGAGAATCACCCGAACAGGCTTTAGCCCGCGAAATTCGCGAGGAACTGAACCTTACTGCCCGCGTAGGCAGCAAACTCACGACGACCATCTACGAGTACGACTTTGCCACCATCGAACTAACCACCTTTTATTGCACGCTCACCAGCGGCGAGCTTCGCCTGAGCGATCATGACGCAACCAGGTGGGTTACCCCCGCAGAAGCAATGGAGCTGACCTGGGCGCCAGCGGATATTCCAGCCGTGGAAAAACTCACTCCTAATCGAAAGATAGGTAGCTCAAGTCTTTTCTTCGATAAGATCTAGTCGCTAGCATTCTCCGCACATCCTCCGCTAAGTAGGTGACAAGTTGAGGGTCTTGCTCTGTTAGGGCTGCAATTCCAGCCGTAGCTTTACCTCCGTTAGTGGGCTTTCCTACATAGGAAGGCCTGGCACTATATAGATCAGAGTATTTTCGCCCGACCCCATTTACGTTTCTAAACTTAGGCCCAAGTTCAACTCCGCCTCCGTGCATTAATCCCCCCCAGCCAGGAGTTCAGCGACTCGACTCAGCTCTCGCTCCGGACAAGACGAAGGCCACCCAAGTTTGATTCCAACCTCAGCAACGAGAAGAATCTCGTCTCGCAACCATTTCAGACTTCTCAAGACTTCTCCAATCATTTCGAACAGACATTCCATACACGCTTAGCAATATGTCCACACTCTGCATATGCTCCTAAAGGTAAAATAGTTGAACCTCTAGGCCCCGCGCGTCCGCATCACGAAATTTCTAGAAAGGATTTCCCAGTGACCTATAAGAAACTAACTTCACTAGAAATTTGTGCTGGGGCCGGTGGTCAAGCTCTAGGACTAGAGAATGCGGGATTCACGCACAAAGCTGTCATCGAAGTCGACCAATGGGCTGCACAGACTCTACGCCTCAACCGTGGAGATTCAGGATCTCATGGAAAGTGGAACGTTCTAGAAATGGATGTTCGCGACTTCGATGGCAAACCATGGCGTCATAAAATAGATCTCTTTGCCGGAGGAGTTCCTTGCCCGCCATTTTCCATTGCCGGCAAACAGTTAGGGGCCGATGATGACCGTGATCTTTTCCCAGAGGCACTGCGCCTGATCAATGAGATAGACCCACCTGCTGTCCTTTTGGAAAACGTAAAAGGACTCGGCCAAAAGCGCTTCGCTGACTACCGCCGAAATATAATTATCAAGCTTGAAGAGTTGGGATACCAAGTATTCTGGGAGCTCCTCCAAGCTGCCGATTACGGAGTTCCGCAGCTACGACCTCGTTTCATCTTAGTAGCCCTAAAGAAGGAGTTCTCCGAGTTTTTCGCGTGGCCAAACAAAGTTCCTCACCAAGTAACGGTTGGAGAAGCTCTTAAAGATCTAATGGCCGAAAATGGCTGGAAAGGCGCAGAGAAATGGGCTACAAACGCAAACACAGTTGCACCGACTCTCGTAGGCGGAAGCAAGAAACACGGTGGCGCTGACGTAGGCCCCACACGGGCAAAGCAGGCTTGGAAAGCACTCGGCGTTAAAGGCACTTCCATCGCGGAGGAAGCGCCTTCCTCAGACTTCTCGTTGAACTCCGAAGAAGAGTTACCGCGCCTCACAGTCCGCATGGGTGGCGTGATCCAGGGATTTCCAGATGATTGGAACTGGGCAGGAGGGAAAACTGCTCAGTGGCGACAAGTTGGCAATGCATTCCCACCCCCTGTCGCCAAAGCTATAGGGGAACAGATCAAAAAAGCATTGCGTAAGCGCCCACTAACTAAATCGGAACAGCCCGCCGAACCAGCTCAAATATTGCAACCAACCTTGGCTTAGGAATTATTGTGACCACTCCGCACCATTCCGAAAAAGCAATCTCCCTTTTCATCGAGGCATTTCAGTCTGTTGATCCCGATGGAAAACGGCTCGCCAAAGTTTTTCGTGATTCTTTTGACCAAATCTACGATGGCCAACACACTGGACGCTATTCGATTGAACAGCTTTCCAAAACTGAATCAGCCCATCTCGGGTCAATCGTAGAAATCAATATTCGACGCGAGTTTGACGACATAATTAATGACGGCGAAGTAATGGACTTCGAAATCCAAGATTACGAAGTTGATTGTAAATATTCGAAGTCTCGCTTTGGCTGGATGATACCTAGTGAAGCACTCGGACATCATGGCATGCTTTGCCACGCAGACGACGCAAATTCCCTCTTTCGGGTTGGCTTCATCAAGTTTGATAACTCTGTCCTCACCAAAGGTGGAAACCGTGATGGAAAACGGACAGTATCAGCTGCAGGCAGGAAATACATAACCTGGCTGTACTTTGATGAACCCTTTCCCCCAAATACCCTTCTGCAACTGGATCCGGACGACAAAGACAGAATACTCTCGCTCAATTCGGGCGCCGCACGCTTGAACGAATTATTTCGAACAGCGCAGGAGATGAGAATCCCACGCGGCATCGTAGCTACCGTGGCGCAACAGAAAGACTATATGAAGCGGATACGCTACAACGGAGGTTCACGCTCAGCACTTCAGCCCGAAGGGATCGTTATTTTGGGCGATTACAACGCTCATCGCGAAATTGCTGATGCGCTTCAACTCCCTATTCCAGGTGAAGGAGAATCCCTGTCTATTCGGCTTTTTCCTCTGCAACCAGATGAAGATGAAAAGTTTGTGACCATCGATGGGGTCAACTGGCGAAAAGCCCGTGAATCGGACCCAATCGTCGCAGCACCCCAAATCCCATTTAAATAGCGGAATAGCATCGAGTACATAGCCGATACTGCTGAATTTTGAATTACCTCTGCCTTGATGAAGTTTGTTTAATCAAATTTCAATATGAGATAGACGGAATTAAATATTTTGACCGTAAATCTTGGTTTTAATATCAGTCGATTAACAAAGTTTTAGCTAATACCCTCCACCACAGCTCAAGGCACCAGAGAATCAGCAGAACACTGAGGATAGAGCCGTCTTCAATCTCAAACTTTTCACTCCAGTCGCTCCCGGTGCTCAACCAGGCATTGTCCAGGAGGTTAGTAATTAGTTAACTCAAGGAGCGATTTACTCGCGAAAGTGATACATTCCCTTTAAGTGATTCACACCACAGCCACTTAAGGAAGTGTCATGAGCCAATCAGATAACCACACCGGCGCAACATCCGACGAAGGCCAACAGACACACAACTCTGAGCCACAAGCAAAGGTGAAATGGACCCTCGTAGGTCCGGGTTTGGTCGCCGCAGCCACCGGCGTCGGTGCCGCCGACTTGGTGGCAACCATGATTGCCGGCCAGCGCTACGGTTACGCACTGTTGTGGGCCGTCATCGTCGGTACGATTATGAAAATTGTGCTGGTGGAAGGCGTCGGCCGCTATAGCTTGGCCACCGGAAACACCATGTTCCACGGCTGGCGGGAGCTAGGGCGCTGGACCTCGTGGTACTTCGCGCCCTACATCGTCATCTGGGGATTGGTATATGGCGCAGCCGCCATGTCCGGCACCGGCTTGGCATTGAGCGCGCTCTTCCCCGGTACAAGCTTGACTATGTGGGCCATCCTGACCGGCGTCTTGTGCTTTGCGCTTACGTGGTTGGGCCAATACCAGCTCTTTGAAAAGCTTGCCGCCGTATTAGTTGGCATCATGTTTGTCACCGTGGTGGGCATTGCAGCAATTACCGCGCCTAATTTGCCAGAGATTCTGCGCGGCCTTGTACCCACCATCCCGGATGGTTCTTTCGTCTACGTGCTCTCCATCGCCGGCGGTGTCGGCGGCACCATTACCCTTGCTGCCTACGGTTACTGGCTACGTGAGAAGAAATGGTTCACGCCCAAGTGGATGAAGGTCATGCGCATGGATAACTCTGTGGCTTATGCAGTCACCGGTATCTTCGTGCTCGCTACGCTAGTCCTTGGTGCCGAGCTTTTGTATAGCGCCAATGTCGCTGTCTCCGATAACGACCAGGGCTTGGTGGATATGGCGGACGTGCTGGAGGCTCGCTACGGAACCTTTATTTCTAAGTGGTTCATCGTCGGATTCTTCTCTGCCGCATTCTCTTCCTGCTTGGGCGTGTGGAACGGTGTGTCCCTCATGTTTGCGGACTACGTGGGCCACCTGAAGAACCTCCCACAAGGCCACCCCAGCACCAGCACGGGCGGTAAGTACTACCGCGCTTACCTCATCTGGTTGACCTTCCCGCCGATGCTGCTCCTGCTGCTGGGCAAGCCCACCGGGTTGATCATTGGCTACGGCGTCTTGGGCGCATTCTTCATGCCCTTCCTGGGACTTACTCTCTTGGTTCTGCTGAATACCAAGCACACCCCGAAAAAATGGCGCAATGGCTGGTTCATCAACACCCTGATGGGCATCATTTCTGCGGCCTTTGTCTACCTGTGCGTGTCCCAGGTCGCAGGGCTCTTCTAGCCCTGTTGCTCGTAATCTTCAAGGTACGCGCCGATCACCCTTAGGCTCTCGACCTCGTGGAGCGGGATGCGTCGGCACTGAGCGGTTGCCGTTAACTATTTTTTCGGCATCCGCTCTACTTCCACCGTGGACTGCTGGCGGGGCTCGCGCCCGAAGAGCCAGGCAATGATGCCGAAAATGGCAATGGCGCCGCAGACGGTGAAGGCTGTGGGGAAGCCATAGACATCGGCAAGCAGCCCGATGAGCATGGGGCCCACGATCTGGCCGAAGTCTCCTGCCATCTGGAAGGCGGACAATACCTTGCCGCCGGAGCGCTCGTTGCCCACGATGTCTGCCACCGCGGCGGTCTGGGAAGGATTGATAAGGCCTGACGCAGCACCCGCAAGGGCGGATACGAGCAAGAGGAACCACACGCTGGTGGCCAGGCCCATGAGCACCATGAAGATGGCAGAACCCACCAAGCCAAGCAAGATCAGCGGCTTGCGGCCATGGAGATCGGACCACCGGCCGGAGAACTGGAGAATAATCGCATTGCCTGCGGCGAAGGCCGCGAGAGCCAAGCCCGAGGCTGCGGCGCCATTGTGGAAAATGGCGGCGGCGAATAGTGGCAGGACGGACACGCGCACGCCCATATTGATCCACCCGTGGGCAAAGTTGGAGGTCAGCACCGCGCGGAAGGCAGTATCGCCCCAGGCCTCCTGCAGGCGCATGGGCGGCAGTTCCGAGGTGGTGGTTTGGGAGTGGTTGACCCGCGGCATCTGCCACCAGACAACGAAAGCAGCGAGCATCACGCCGATGCCGTAGATGAAAAATGGCCAGCGAAAGCCCAGAAAAGACAGGCTGGCGCCGAGAACCGGGCCGGCGACATTGCCCAGCAGGAATGCCGTGGCATAGGTGGCGGAGCACTTACCGCGAATCGACGGTGGCGACAGGCGCACGATAAGGCCCATCGCGGAGACGGTAAACATGGTCGAGCCAAGCCCCGCCAATGCGCGCAACACCACAATGTGCCAATACTCTTGGGCAATGGCAACCAAACCCGTGGTCACGGCAACGGTCATCAGCCCCACCAGGTAGACGCGGCGCGAGCCGACGCAGTCTACCAACGAGCCAGACACGGGCGCGAAGATCAGCCGGGAGGCGGCGAAGATGGAGACCACCAGGCCGGCGGCGGCCATCGAGACATCAAAGCTGACCACGAACTGCGGCAAAAGCGGTGCGATAAGGCCATAACCTAAGGCGATAATGAACGCCGCCGTTACCATTACCCAGATTTCCCGCGGCACCTTGGGCTTTTCGTAGGGCGCCGGTTCGGCATTAGCACTCTTCATAGCACGTGCAACCTTATGCCTTTGAAGGTCTGAAAGCTATTTAGGCTACTCGTTCGGACATGTGTTTGTATTGTTCGAACTCGTGTCGGCCTTGCGGTTTAGAGTGAGTGCCATGCACAACGTAAATAAGAACTTTTCGCACACAGTACCCAGTCAACCCAGCGCCACGGCGACGGAAATCGCCGCCGACTTGGCCTATCACCACTATGAGACCGTCAGCTCAATTTCCGCCATCATGCACCACCCGCGGTCCTTGGCTCGTCCCACCCCGACGTGGCGCCCGCCCATAAAGCAACTGCCACCCACGCCAGGCGGTGCGGACTACAGCATGAGCATTACACGCCACCGCGTGGGAGCACGAGTAAAGGCACGGATCCGCGGGTTCGGCGAAAGCCGCATCCCCGCCTACCTCATCACCATTCGCATCACCGATAACTTTGGGCAGGTAGTCGATCCCGCCACGGCGGAAGGGTGGGTGCGCACGCTTGTCCCCGCAGAATTAGCTGGCGCCGTCCACGAAATCTCCCGCGGGCCAAATGCCACCTACGTATGGCTCGTGGATAGCGCCTTTAAACCCGTACGCTCGCCGGAATCCCTTTTCGCGGGATTCCAGCAAGCGGCCTAGGGCTTAGTTGTTGTTGCCTTCTTCGTCGTCGGCGACAGCGTCGTCGTCTTCGGTGAAGGTGTCGAAGAACTCAAGGTCCTCGTCCTCGTCATCATCGGCATCTTCGCAAAAGATGTCGTAGACGTCTGGTTCCTCGAAGTCATCCTCATCAAAGTTGACGAGCTGGGCCTCCCAGTCCAGAGCCTGTTCCGAGACCAATCCGAGCACGTCAAAGAGGCGGTCGAAATCGGTGTAGGTGCCCAGTTCCAGGGCCTCAGCGGGGACTTCCACGATGGGGATGTCATCAGAATCAGTGTTGTCAAAGAGGGCAAGGCGCTCGTTTTCATCGAGGTCCTCGCCTTCCTCGTCCACTTGCCACATCTCCGTGACGGCCTCATCCTCGAGCTCTTCAATGTCTTCTTCATCGAAGTCGAAGGCCAAGAAACGCACGATGGCAGAGGGCACGCCGTCGATGGTTTCTACCAATACGCGCAGCTCAGAATCATTGCCTACTTCCGCGACCACCAGATGCGGGTTGAGTTCATCCTGGTCAAACTCCAATTCCGCAATGCGCTCATCGGTGCCTTCCAAGAGGTCCCGCAAGACGGTGACAACCTGGTCGGTGGCGATGTGGCGGGAAACGGCCTCTACGGCGTCGTCGACGGAAAAGGCAACAGAGACCAGGACGGCCTCGAATTCTTCATCATCTTCATCCACATCCGCGGCAGCGATGTACACGTTGGCCGCCGGCAAGAGAGGATCGATTTCAACAAACTGGATTTCCAAATCAGAGGTGATTGGAACGAACATGACGTCTTCGTTGACGCGGGACTCAATGCCCTCGGCGTCCAATGCGGAAGCGATATCTTCGAAAAAGCTCATGGTGGTTTAAAAATCCATCCTTCGGAAGCAGAGGTCCCCGCGGTGGGCAAGACGCCGCCCGCGGTCACTGTGGAGTCTACCGCTAATCCCGCCGGTGTGGTTGGAAACCAAGGGAGCGCACCAGCTCTGGGCGCCCACTTCCCCACTCCACCATGTGGTAATCCTCCCACGCCTTGCGGCGACCGTCATTGGGGGCGTGCACGATATAGGCCTGTTCATCAAAGATCATGGTCGCGCGCTCACCGCCCTCATAGCGCGGCCACTGCGCCTTCGGGCTGCCGCCGTGGATGAACGCGGCCCAGTGATCCTGCATGGTGGAGGTCAATTCCTCCATCTCAGCGCGCGAGCCCCAGCCGGTTAACAGGGAGGCGCGCGAGGATTGGGGATCACCAAAGACATTGCCCAATTCCATCGAGTGCATGGCGCCTAGCCCCAGCCACTTCAAGACGGCAGAGGCGAAGTCGAAGCGGTACATCCAGGTATCGGCTACTTCAGAGTGGGCGCTGGCGATGCGGGTGGAGGGTGCCCAGAAGAGGGCATCGGCAAGCAGGTGCGCAAAATCTTCCCGTCGGACCGCACCGCGGTAGGCGGCGACGACCTCGGGGGCGTGGTGGGGATCATAGGAGGCCAAGAGCCGCAAGGCGGCGCGCTCCCGGGCGCTTTGGCGTTGAAAGAGGAACTTGCCAAAGCTGGCTTCGTCCGAATTGGTGCCTATCAGCAGCGGGATTTTGTGCTGGTGGCCCTGCTCAAAGGCGGTGATGGGGTGCTCGGGCAGAAGCTCGCCGTCCACTGTGGGCGCGTAGCAGGAGTTTAAGTGCAGGAGCTCGCCGGCGCGCCACATCATGGATTGGCCGGAGCGCACCACATCCGCGCAGTCTTCCTGGCGCAGGTCATCTACGCTCACCCGGCGCGGCAGGCCCACCCGGCGCGCAAGTTCGCGCGCCCACAAGGTGGATTGGGCGCGGGAATGCACCAGCGCGATGGGTGGGGATTGGGCAATGGCGCGATGGAAGAGCCCCTCGGCCGGCGGGCTGGTCATCAGCGCCAGCACCGCGGCACCACCCGCGGATTCGCCCATGAGGGTGACGGAGTCTGGGTCGCCGCCGAAGGCAGCGATATTGTCCCGTACCCAGTTAAGGGCCAGAATCTGATCCGCCACGGCGGGGTTGGCGCTGCACTCACCGCCGAGGCTGCGCAGGTCCAGATACCCCAAGGTGTTGAGGCGGAAGTTGATGGATACGTAGACCACGTTCATGCGGGTGGCGAGCTCAAATCCGCGCAGCATGAGCATGTGGGACGAGCCCATGATAAAGCTGCCGCCGTGCAGGTACACCACGACGGGCAGCTTTTCCTCCGTGCGGGGGCGCACGATGTCTAGGTACAAGCAGTCCTCGGAGCCGACGATGCGGTCGGTCCAGGAATACGTGGGCTGTGGAGCGATTGGCCCGAATTGGCTGCAATCGCGCACGCCATCCCAGCGCGGTGCCGGGCGTGGGGCGCGGAAGCGGTTGTCGCCGGACGTAGAGGCGCCGAAGGGGATGCCGCGCCACGTCCGCACCGGCCCGGCGCTAATGGGGCGATCTACTCGCAGGTCTTCCTCGATTACTCCGCGCACCCAGCCGGAGGTCGTGCGCACGGTGAGTTCATCCGCGTAGGCGTTTTGTGCCCGCTCGTGGGCCTGGCGGGCGCGCTCGTGTGCGCGCATGGCCCGCAAGCGCGCGGCAGCGATGGACTCTTCGGAATAAGAGTCCCCACTGTCGCGTTGACCATCCTGCGGGTAAGGCATACTCCCTACCTTAGGTAGATTGCACGCCGGCCGCGATCCGAATCGCACATGGCCGCCCCTTTCTTTCAAGGTCAGGGCTATGCTGGGTAAAAATCAATTAATACCACTGCCCCAACAAATTAAGGATTGGTGTGGGAGAAGGCATGTCCATATTTAAAAAGTCCGCCCCAGATGACGCAGCTACTGACACATATGACATCGATCCGGAGCACAGCGGCCGCTTTACCAAGGCGCTGCTAAACTCCCTGGACCGCGCCGTATCCGTGCAATCTGGTGTTATTTCCAAATACGTCAAGAACCTAAAGAAGCACCACCCAGAAGCCACTGAGCAAGAGTTGCAGGGCTTTATCAATAAGCACTTCATCAATATCACTACCGGCACGGGCGCTGCCGCTGGTGCCTCCGCATCCGTCCCCGGCATCGGATTATTCACGGGCGCGGCCACCATTGGAGCGGAATCCGTAGTCTTTCTTGAGGCCGCTGCGTGGTACATCCTGGCGTCCGCATACCTGCGCGGCGACGATATCTCCTCTCCCGAGCGCCGCCGCGCCCTAGTACTGGTGGTGCTAACGGGCTCAAAGGGTTCCGCGGTGGTCGATACCTTCGTTGGTGACCTCAGCACGGTCACGGGGGCGCGTTCCGTAGCCTCCCTTTCCCGGTTTTCTGGGCCCACGCTATCTGGCATCAATGGCCGCCTGACTAAAGTATTTACCAAACAGATCTCCAAGCGCATGAAGTGGGCCTGGGTGGGCAAACTCATGCCCATGGGCATCGGAGCGATCATTGGCACGAAGGCCAACCGCAAACTGGCCAATCAGGTCATCGAACACGCCCGCCAGCAGCTCTCCCCTCTTTCCCACACTAAGGCGGGTACCCAGTGATCGTTTAGAGCGAATTCAGTACCCCTGACATAGTGAAGGTGAGGGATTGGCCCGTATCATATAGGCAGACACTTTGGCGGGTGAGATATGCGCTCGTACAAAGTCCGGACTAAAGTCGAATAAACGACCATATTAAAGCAGAGAAATGAGGCGAAAACCTGCCGTGAGCACATCGAGCATCTTCGGCCCGAATGCGTGGCTGATAGACGAGCAGTTCCAGCAGTACTCCAAGGATCCTAGCTCCGTAGACAAGGAGTGGCGCGACTATTTCGAAGCAAACGGCGCGCCCAAGGCGCAGCCAGAAGCTGAGGCTCCTTCTAAAGCATCTAAGCCACAGCCACAGAAGGCAAAGGCAGAGTCTAAGTCCTCGGCCAAGAAGACCGAAGGTACTACCACCGCCCGCAAGCAAGAGGCCCGCGATACCAACGTGAAGGACTCCGTATCCAAGGCCCAGGAAAAGTCCGCAAAGGCTAAGCATTCTGCAGGCAAGAATGCGCAGTCTCCGCTGGATAACCTAGAAGATTATAAGGGCGGCGACGAGCGCCAGCTCAAGGGCATGTTCAAGGCTATTGCTAAGAACATGGAAGAATCCCTCGAGATTCCTACCGCTACCACCGTACGCGATATGCCGGTCAAGCTCATGTGGGAAAACCGCTCCATGATCAATGACCACCTGAAGCGCACCCGCGGTGGCAAGATCTCCTTTACCCACATCATTGGCTACGCCATGGTCAAGGCCGTGCAGCTGCACCCTGGCATGAACGTGCGCTACGAGGAAAAGGACGGCAAGCCCTTCGTCGTCCAGCCTGAGCACATCAACCTGGGCCTGGCCATCGACCTCCCGCAGAAGGACGGTTCCCGCGCCCTCGTGGTCGCCGCCATCAAGGAGTGCGAGACTAAGTCCTTCGCCGAGTTCATTGAGGCTTACGAGGACATCGTTACCCGTTCCCGTAAGAACAAGCTCACCATGGATGACTTCTCTGGGGTCACCATTAACCTGACCAACCCGGGCGGCATCGGCACCCGCCACTCCATTGCCCGCCTGACCAAGGGCGCAGGCTCCATTATCGGCGTTGGTTCCATGGATTACCCGGCAGAGTTCGCTGGCGCCTCCGCTGACCGCCTGGCTGACTTGGGTGTCGGCCGCCTGGTTACGCTGACCTCCACCTATGACCACCGCGTCATCCAGGGTGCAGAGTCCGGCGAGTTCCTGCGCACCATCGGCCAGCTCATTGTTGATGATGCCTTCTGGGACGAGCTCTTCGAGTCCATGGGCGTTCCTTATGAGCCCTTCCGCTGGGCACAGGACATCCCCAACTCTGGCGTGGACAAGAACACCCGCGTCATGCAGCTCATCGAGTCCTACCGCTCCCGCGGGCACTTGCTTGCCGATTTCAACCCGCTCGGCTGGTCCCAGCCCGGCCTGCCTAGCCCCGATCACCGCGACCTCGACATCGCTACGCACGGCCTGACCATCTGGGATCTGGACCGCGTCTTCAATGTCGGCGGCTTCGGTGGTAAGGAACAGATGACCTTGCGTGAGGTGCTCTCCCGCCTGCGCGCTGCTTATACCCTGAAGGTCGGTTCCGAATACACCCACATCCTGGACCGCGACGAGCGCAGCTGGATGCAGGACCGCCTCGAGGCCGGCATGCCAAAGCCGACCAACGCCGAGCAGAAGTACATCCTGCAGAAGGTCAACGCCGCCGAGGCATTCGAGAACTTCCTGCAGACCAAATACGTGGGCCAGAAGCGCTTCTCCCTCGAGGGTGCTGAGACCCTCATCCCGCTGCTGGATTCCATCATCGACACCGCTGCGGGCCAGGGCCTCGACGAGGTTGTCATGGGCATGCCGCACCGCGGCCGTTTGAACGTGCTGTTCAATATCGTGGGCAAGCCGCTGGCGGATATCTTTGGCGAGTTCGACGGCAACTACAAGGGCGGCCAGCTCGGTGGCTCTGGTGACGTGAAGTACCACTTGGGCTCCGAGGGCGAGCACCTGCAAATGTTCGGCGATGGCGAAATCAAGGTCACCCTTGCTGCCAACCCGTCCCACCTTGAGGCTGTCGACCCAGTCATGGAGGGCATCGCCCGCGCCAAGCAGGACATCTTGGACAAGGGCAAGGACGGCTACTCCGTCGTTCCTGTCATGCTCCACGGCGATGCGTCCTTCACCGGCCTCGGCGTAGTGCAGGAGACCATCAACCTGTCCCAGCTGCGTGGCTTTACCAACGGCGGTACCGTCCACATCGTGGTCAACAACCAGGTGGGCTTTACCACCACCCCGGATTCTGGCCGTTCCACCCACTACGTCACCGACTTGGCAAAGGGCTTTGACTGCCCAGTCTTCCACGTCAATGGTGATGACCCAGAGGCCGTTGTCTGGGTAGGCCAGATGGCTGCAGAATACCGCCGCCAGTTTGGCAAAGACGTCTTCATTGACCTCGTGGTCTACCGCCTGCGCGGCCACAACGAGGCCGATGACCCATCCATGACCCAGCCGCAGCTGTACTCGGTCATCGAGAACCACGAGCCGGTGCGCGAGCACTACACCAACGAGCTCATCGGCCGTGGCGACCTGTCTGCTGAAGACGCCGAGGCAGCGGCGCGCGACTTCCACGACCAGATGGAGTCCGTGTTCACCGAGCACAAGGAAGCCGAGAAGGCCGGCCCGAAGGAACAGACCGGTATTACCTCCTCGCAGGAGCTCACCCACGGTCTGGATACCTCCATCACCGCTGAAGAGATGGTCGAGCTTGGCGATGCCTACGGCAACCCACCCGAGGACTTCGAGTACCACAAACGCGTGGCCAAGGTGGCCAAGGACCGTGCGAAGTCTGTCCGCGAAGGCGGCATCGACTGGGGCTGGGGCGAGCTGCTCGCCTTCGGTTCCTTGGCTAACCAGGGCAAGGTCGTGCGCCTGGCCGGTGAGGATTCCCGCCGCGGTACCTTCACCCAGCGCCACGCCGTGACCTTCGATCCCCGCAATAGCAACGAGTACAACCCGCTCAACTCCCTGGCAGTGTCCAAGGACAACGGCGGTAAGTTCATGGTCTACAACTCCGCGCTGACCGAGTTCGCTGGCATGGGCTTCGAATACGGCTACACCGTGGGTAACCCCGACGCCCTCGTGGCATGGGAGGCTCAGTTCGGTGACTTCGCAAACGGCGCCCAGACCATCATCGATGAGTACCTGTCTTCCGGTGAGGCCAAGTGGGGCCAGCTGTCCAGCCTGGTTCTCCTCCTGCCGCACGGCTACGAGGGCCAGGGCCCGGACCACTCCTCCGCCCGTATCGAGCGCTACCTGCAGCTGTGCGCGGAAGGTTCCATGACCGTGGCCCAGCCGTCCACCCCGGCTAACCACTTCCACCTGCTGCGCCGCCAGGCTTTGGGCGAGATGAAGCGCCCGCTGGTCGTCTTCACCCCGAAGTCCATGCTGCGTAACAAGGCCGCCACCTCCTCCGTTGAGGAGTTCACCGAGGTCAAGAAGTTCCGCTCCGTTATCAATGACCCCCACTTCGTGGACGTCAATAACAAGAAGGTCGGCGACACGGACAAGGTCAAGACCATCATGCTGGTCTCCGGCAAGCTCTACTGGGACCTGGAGAAGAAGCGCGAGGCCGACGGCCGCGATGACATCGCCATCGTCCGCGTGGAAATGCTCCACCCGATTCCGTTCAACCGCCTGAGCGAGGCATTCGAGATGTACCCGAACGCCACCCAGGTCCGGTTCGTACAGGACGAGCCCGCCAACCAAGGCCCATGGCCGTTCTACAACGAGCACCTGCGCGACCTCATTCCGGATATGCCGAAAATGGTCCGCGTCTCCCGCCGCGCCCAGTCCTCTACGGCTACGGGTAACGCCAAGGTGCACCAGATTGAGCAGAAGAACCTGCTTGAAGAGGCCTTCGACGTTTAACCGCCGAATCGGCACCTAGCGCACTGCAGCGCTGAATGCCCCAGTGAGGTTATTTCCTCACTGGGGCATTTTCATGGTTTCTGCTGCCTTCTCCCCGATCCTCCTACCTCGCCACCGTTCCTGCTCTCCCTACCTTCAGCTCCCCTCCTTCGCCTCACACCGGTCACCTACTCGTCCTTCGCGCTCACCGGCGAGGTGGTAAGGGCATCGACAAGCTGCGCCCGTGAGCGCGAAGGGCGGGGCGGTAGCTGATGGCGACGCCGGGCGCCCTTCGCGGTCACGGAGGGGGCGATCGCATGTTAAAGGGCGGCTGCCCGTGAGCGCGAAGGGCGGTAGGTGGGTAGCACGGACCGCACTGCTTACTTAAGAACTGCTCAGATCCGAGCCACCGGAGGAGCCGGAGTCGCTTTCTTCATTGACAATGTCCAGTCCGGAGGCTTCCATCCATTCGTGGACGACCTTCTTCAGCTCTTCGCCATCCTCTAGCGCCTCCACCATGTCAGAAATGTCTTTTTGCGTGATAAATTTGGTGATCGCGGCGACGGATTTTTCTTCTTCGCGGTCAAAGAGGCTGTCGCTATAGATGACCACGAAGTTTTCTGGCAGCTCTGGTTGTGCATCCTCACAACCGTGAGCACCGGATGGCTCGACGGTAGCAAGTTGGGTGGGCAAGGTAGACATGAGCGCGATATGGGTGCGGGCAAGAAAGTCTTCCCCGCCCGGCTCACTGTCTTCTTCTGCCTTTTTATATTCCGCCGAGATGTCGCGCGCCTCACTGGGATTAAAGTGGCTTAAAAAGCTGCCAGTGCAGCCGACGTAAAAGTTGCCTTCTGGGTTCAGGGAACTGCCCTTGCCACCATGCGTTTTGAAGGTTTCTTCTTCCTTCAACTCGGCGGTGCGTCCTTCTTCTAAGAGCGACTGCCGGAATACCTCGCCCAAGATGAGCTGATCTGTTTCTGCAGGGTCAACGACGATCTGCACCCGTTCCGGTGCGGATTGTGCCGCAGCGGGGCTAGTATCGACCTTGTCTGAACACCCAGCAAGCAGCGCAGCGCCTACCACCGCGGCGACAGTAGCGCGGGCATATCGACGGGCGGGGCTGCGCTTCACTGAGTGTGCTCCTTCTGATTCTGCTAGGTCACCGATACAAACGGATGGATTTAAGTGTCCCACAGAGTCTACCGTGCAAGCGTGTTTACCTGAGGTAGCGCCGTGACTAAGATGGCAAGAGTTATGTCTAGCTCTATTACCGAATCAGTCGTACGCGAGGCTCTTTCCCACGTACAGGATCCAGAAATCGGCCGCCCCATCACCGAACTGAATATGGTGAAATCGGTCGATATCGAAGGAAACGACGTCACCGTTGGCGTTTATCTGACCATCGCGGGCTGCCCCATGAAGTCCACCATCGAGACCAATACCCGCGCCGCGGTCGAGGACATCGACGGCGTTGGCAAGGTTACCGTGACCATGGACGCGATGAGCGATGAGCAACGCCGCAAGCTGAAACAGAAGCTGCGCGGCGGCCAGGCCGAACCCGAGATTCCTTTTGCGAAGCCCGATTCGACGACCCGCGTCTTTGCGGTGGCGTCGGGTAAGGGTGGCGTCGGCAAGTCCTCGATGACCGTCAACCTAGCCGCCGCGCTGGCGGATAAGGGCCTGAAGGTGGGCATTGTCGATGCCGATATTTACGGCCACTCCGTGCCCAGCCTGCTCGGCTCGACCGACGGCCCCACCGTGCTTGATGATGAAATGCTGCTGCCTCCCATCTCCCACAGCATTAAGCACATCTCGATTGGGCAGTTCGTGGAGGGTAACGCGCCCGTCGTCTGGCGCGGACCTATGCTCCACCGCGCACTGCAGCAGTTCTTGGCGGACGTATTCTGGGGCGATCTCGATGTTCTCCTCCTCGACTTGCCTCCGGGTACCGGCGATGTCGCGCTGTCCGTTGCGCAGCTCATCCCGAATGCGGAGCTGCTCATCGTCACCACGCCGCAAGCAGCTGCGGCAGAAGTGGCCGAACGCGCCGGTTCCATCTCCCAGCAAACGCGCCAGCGGGTGGCCGGCGTGATTGAGAACATGAGCGCCATGGTCATGCCGGACGGCTCCACCATGGACGTCTTTGGTGAAGGCGGCGGCCAGATTGTTGCAGACCGCCTCGGCGTCATCCTGGGCCACGAGGTTCCGCTGCTGGCCTCCGTGCCGCTGGATCCGGCCCTGCGCTCGAATAGCGATGCCGGCACGCCCATCGTGCTCGAGGCCCCCGACTCCCCTGCCGCGAAGGAAATCAGGGCGGTTGCTGATAAGCTCGCCATTCGCTCCGATTCCCTCGTGGGCAAGAGCCTCAACTTGGGTGTGAACTAAGAGCGCGTTGTATTAGGTAACGTCGCTCCACTCAGAGCCGCCGCCCGTGCAATCTTCCCCACCGCGCTGCGGCTTTTGTTGTTGCTGGGGCGGCTGCTGGGTCGTTTCGGTGGTATCACCATATACCTCGGCATAGTTAAAGGTGGGCCGGGCAGCACCACTGTTGTCCTGCGCGCGCTGTTCGGGTTCTTTCGGCGCGGTGCCGGATTTGATGTCTTCGGCCATCTTCTTGGGGTTGAAGTCGTCCCAGACGGCATCATCGCCATCGAAAAGCGCCTTGGTAATAGCGCCTTTGGGGCCTAGCCGCGTCCACTGCGCCGCCTGGTTGAGCGGGCCGCGGATATCATCGAATTCCGCGGAGATCGACCCCATTTCGCCATTGAGCTCGGCCTTCGCGTTATTGATGGCCTTGCGGGCGGCATAGATGGCCGCGCGCACGTCCTTGATGACCTCCGGCATGCGCTCCGGGCCGATGATGACGATGCCAAGGAGGACAATGACAATAATCTCAGGCCAGCCAATGGAAGAAAACACGATTAAATCCTCGCCCTCCGTTTAGTTCTGCCCGCGCTGATTGTGCTTAATCGCGCGTACCACCGTCTCGACTTTATCCAGAAAATCCTGCTCCGGCCGGTGCGCCGGGGTCAACGCATCGGGCCCCGGCGCCACACCCTCCGTAGCCATTCCCGCCAGCTTGGCCAATAAGGACTGCGGGGCCTTCACCGCGGAATCATCGCTGCAGTGACGCACCCACTCGGAGGCGTGGCGCTGGTGGTGCACGTCGGCGCGACACTCCGCGCAGTGGACTAGATGGATGCGCACGCGGTGCATGGCTTTAGGCTCCATCTCCCCATCGACGAAGGCAACGACGGCCTCTGGGCCAAGGTGACCGATGGAATCGCTGCGCCGCGCCCGCGCCTTTGCCTTATCCCGGGCCTTCGCCTGCGCGGGGGTGAACTCGCCCCGTACGCTGAGCCTGGAGAGGGTGCGGCGTCCTCGCAGTGAGTCCATCGAACCCTCCTCACGTTCATGCCACAGCCGGATTACTCACACTTAAAGCCCCCTGCCACGCGGCAGGGGAGGTAACGATTCGATTCTAGCGCGTGCGCAGCAAGATGCGCGCTTCCGCATTGGTCTGTGCCTCTTTTTCCAGCGCCGCGCGCAGTTGGGAGCGGCCGCGGTGGATGCGCGATCGCACCGTGCCCATCTTTACGCCGAGGGTTTCGGCGATTTCGTCATAACTCATGCCTTCGATATCACACAGAACCACGGCAACGCGGAAATCCGGCGCCAAGCTATCCAGCGCGGACTGCAGCACGGGGTCCAGGTTGGCCACGGTATAGGCCTGCTCCGGGGTCATTTCCGTCCCCGGCACCCGCTCGTAATCCTCAGGCAGGGACTCCATGCGGATCTTGGAGCGGTGGCGCACCATATCCAAAAAGAGGTTCGTAGTGATGCGGTGCAGCCAGCCGCCGAAGGTACCCGGTTGGTACTTATCCAAGGAGCGGAAGACACGCATGAAGGTCTCTTGGGTGAGATCCTCGGCATCCTGCTGGTCACCGGATAAACGGTAGGCTAGGCGGTACACGCCATCGGCATGCTCTGCCACCAATTCGGCCCACGAAGGCATCGTGGCTTCCCCAGCATCGAACGCCGCGGTACCGGTCAACTCCACGTTCGCATCGGTGGAGGCAACGGACTCGGCATCGCGCTTCGTTTCTGTCATGGGTGCCATTTTTCTACACTCAGCGCGGAAACTCCAGCCACTGCGCTGATAATATCCTGTGAGTCCGTCACATACTTCCCACAGACCACAATTTCGCTGGCTAGGCGCGTTTTTGCCACCCTTTCACGCAACTTTACCTATTGTCTTAATCGTGACTACTACCGCATATGACGCACTGCGCTCCTATATCGATTCCACCAGTGAGCCTTCGGCGGCTCTCCGCGGCGCCCGCGACCACGCCGAGGAATACGGCCTGCCCGTCCCGGATGAATCCACCGGCCAGCTTCTCACCACGCTGACGGCAACGTCTTCCGGTGTGGTAGACCGCCCCCAGGCCGTGGCGATTACCCCCGCAGCCTCCGTCGTGGGCCTCTACCTGTTCGCCGGCATGCCGGATAACGGCATCCTCACGTGCATCGACCCTGAGGCCGAGCACCAGCGCAGCGCCAAGGCCGCCTTCCGCGAGGCCGGCTACGCCCCCACCCGCGGTCGCTTCCTCCCCTCGCGCCCCCTCGACGTGCTCGGGCGCCTGGCCACCGAGGCCTACCAGGTCATTTACGCGGATGTCGCCGCCCTCGACCTCCCCGCTCTCATCAAGGCGGCCTGGCCCCTGCTGCACCAACACGGCACGCTGGTGCTTGCCAATGCGCTTCTCGATGGCACCGTCGCCGATACCTCCCGCACCGACCGCGATACCGCCGCCGCGCGCGAAGCCGATGAATACCTCCGCGAGCTCGAAGGCGCCACCGTGACACGTCTCCCACTGGGTTCGGGGCTGACATTGGTGACGAAGCTTTAAAGGGGGACATCGGCAAGCAAGGGCTCCTGCACGCGCTAAAAGATATCCGTATTCTGGGTGTACATGACAGCCGGACACTGCCCCATAAAGTTCGCGAAAGCACCGCGTGGCAGGTCAACGAGTTTCCTCCCCGGCGTGGCTGCCACCCCAACCCAAGCTTGTAACCCGCACCTGATTTAAGAGAGGAATGCCGTGACGACTCACCGCCCCGAACTCCACTTCATCCCCGATGCCGGCATCCTAGACGCGCCCGCCGGCGTCCTTCGCGATGGCGATACGTGGCACATGTTCTACCAGTACCGCCCCACTCCCGATGCCCCGGCTCGCTGGGGACACACGTACTCGGAGGAAGCGCCGTTTAACTGGCTGGACTGCGATGACGTCCTTGCCCCCGTCGGCGGCGAGCTCGCCCTCCGCGCTGGGTCCGTGGCCCAGGGTGAGGACGCTATCAACCTCTATTTCACCTCCGTGACCGCGACGGGCACCTCCATTCGCCTCGCGCGCTATTCCGGCATCGACGATGTCTGCGAGGTCTCCGATGACTCCTCGGCCCTCGACCCCAACGTCGTGCGGTTTGGCGAGGTGGCTGGCAATACCACCGACCACACCCGGTTCCGCTCGCCTTCCGTTGTTCCCGATTGGGCCACCGATGACCGCGAGGACGGCCACAAGGGCTGGCTCATGCTGGCACTTTCTGGCCGCACCGACACCCCGCAGCCAGTCATTCTAGAAAGCCACGACGGCATCTCGTGGTCCCTCCGCGGCAGCCTTTCCTTCGAAGGCGACCCCGGCTTCCTCGACGGCGAGGTGCCCGCCGATTCCCCCATCCCTCCGGTAGTCTCCCCACGCATCGTGCGCCTGCGCGATGAAATCGACGAAGAAATCTACGATGTCCTCTTTGTCACCCTCGAGCGCGACGGCCGCGACGTCTCCGGCTACCTCGTGGGCCAACTAGAAGACACCACCTTCACCGTCGTATCCGGATTCCGCCGCGTGGACTTCGGCCACGATTTCTCCCGCCCGCGCAATACCAATGCCACCGCAGGCACGATTCCTGAAGAAAGCCGCTACGAGCGGGCCGTCATCCTCGGCCTGCTCAACGGCAACGGCCGCGGCGACGACGCCACCCAGCACGCCTCTTGGGACGCCGAGGGCTGGTCGAATGCCCTCTCCCTGCCGCGTCAGGTCACGCTCGAGGGCGGCGTCTTGTACCAGGCACCGGCCACCGGCTTGCCCGAGGCGGTCAAGCTTTCGGATTACGCACGCTCCTGGACCGGCGTCATGGAGGTTCCCACCGGCTCCAACGTCACCATCACCCTTCGCGATGGCAACGGCGACCCCGCCGCCTCCATCTGCCACTCCGGCGAGGAAATCAGCCTCGATCGTTCCATGAACAAGGCCTTCGATCGCTTCTTCGCCGATTCCGCTCCCGCCATCGCCACGCTTGCCGATGGCGACTCCGACACCCTCACCATCATCCAAGACGGTTCCACAGTGGAGGTCTTCGTCGACGGCGGCCTCATCGCCATGGCCTCCCGCGTCTATTTCGACGGCGGCTGCTCCGGCATGGATGTCGAGACCACCGGTGAGGCGGTCATCGAACAAGACTGGCAGCGCTCCGGCTCCAAGCTCTAATACTGCTTCCCTCCTTCCCGGCGCCCTTTCCTGCGACCACCCACCTCTCGCCACCCGCCCTTCGCGCTCACCGGCGAGAGGTCGCGACATCGGCAAGCAGCTCCCCGTGAGCGCCAAAGGAGGGTACGGTAGCTGGCTGATTCCACCCCCACCCTTCGCGCTCACCGGAAGCACAAATGAACCGCCCCGCGCGCTGCTGGTGAGCGCGAAGGGCGGTATGTATGCCGAAGGCGAGGTGCCTTGAGGCGAACCTGCGTTTATTAAACCGCGCGGAGGCGGTCCAGGCGGGCGCGGGCGGTGACCGTCAGCGTGGGAGGAAGGGCGGCCATGCGCTCGGCAAGCTCGTCGGCGCTGATGTGGCGGGCGGACGGGCTCATTCCTACCTGTGCGGCGATGGCCGCTTTATCCAGGTGAATGGGGAAGGAAATATCAACGGGGTCGGCCGCTTGCTCGAGGTAGCCTTCTGCCTGCTCATACATGCGCTCGACCTTGCCCTCTTCCACGCCGAGGATACCGAGGGGTTCGCGCAGCTCATCAAGGTGCCCGGCGCCCGGGGTCAGGACGATGACCTGGCCGCCGGGGGCGAGGACGCGCTGGAATTCGGATGGGTTGCGCGGGGCGAAGACCACGGAAATCGCGTCGATGGATTCATCGCGGATGGGAAGCTGCTGCCAGACATCGGCAACCACGGCACCCACGCGTGGGTGGCACTTGGCCAAGTGCTTGGCCGCATGCGGGGAAATATCGAGGCCGACGCCGCGCGCGCCGTCGATGGAGTCAAGCGTGTGGGCCAGATAGTAGCCGGTTCCGGCGCCGACCTCGAGAAGCGAGGCGGGCGTAGAGGCAGACAGCGAGCTGGCATCGAGCGCGTCTTGTACCGCTCCGGTCACAGACTCGACGAAGGGCGCGAAATGGCCGGTGGCTAGGTACGCTTCGCGGGCGTTGACCATATCCATGTCATCGCCCTTGTGCTTGAGGCCGGCACCGGCCGCTAAGGTCACATACCCTTGCTTGGCCACATCAAAGGAATGGCCGGATTCCGAAACGAGGCGGGAAAAATCATCGGCGCCGGAAAGCGCCGTGCCGTCGGATGGATCGGCCAGAATGTCGACGATATGAGAAAGCATGTATCCAGACTAGCTAGAAACCTCGGTCAACAAAGAACCGAGCTCCGCGGCCTCTTCTTTGTTCAGCTCGATAACGATGCGCCCGCCGCCGTCGGATGGGATGCGCATGACGATCTTGCGGGATTCCACCACCGCTTCCATTTCGCCGCCAGTGGTACGTGGCTTCATTGCTGCCATAGTTGGGCTCCTTAACTTTCTTCGTTTCTTTCCAGCTTAGTCCCTTTTTGCCCGCTTTTCCGCGCGGCCGCTAATTCCAGCTCCAGTTGCGCGAGCAGATCATCAACCTGATCTTGGCGGTACCCACGCGGCACGACCTCGAATTGCACGTCCTCAAAACGGCCCTGAGCTGCGGCGGCGCGGTTATTTTCCAGCACCTTCTGCGGCTCATCGGGCGGGTCCATCACGGTCCCGGGGCCAAAAATCGAACCCCACAGCCACGTTCCGATCACAATGAACGCAATGAGCACCACGATGAGCACAATCCAGGACAGCATGACTTAAATCCTACCTAGCAGCGGTGGGCGCTGAGCAATCGGCGCACTCACCCCGGCGCGCGAGAGCAGCGTGCGCGCCACGATATCCGCCATCGGCGCGAGCTCATCAAGCGGCCGGTTGCGGTGGACACGAGTGCCTAGGTCGACTTCTGTCAGCCCGCCGCGCTTGCCGATGTCCACCAGCAGCCCCGCTTCCACCCCATAGCCCTCCACGAAGGGCACCTCTAGCGCGGCAGAGCGGCGAAGAGCATACTCGCCGCCTAGGGGCTGATCGATGTGGGCTAGCTCTGGGAAGAATTGCCGGATGAGCGGCTTTGCGGTCAATTCGGTCACGCGCCCACCGCCGGTGGGTTGGCCGTTTAGGCTGCGGCGATAACGCGCCTTGACCATGTTCACGCCGGGATCCGCAAAGGGAGCCGCGAGCGCTGTGACCATGCCGGGCGCGGCGGATTCTAGGTCGGCGTCGATAAAGACGACGATGTCCCCGCGCGCGGCGGCAACCCCGCGCCAAAGGGATTCGCCCTTGCCGGGGCGCGGCGGTTCGGGCAGGATATCGCGCCAATTGCGCACATCGGCACCGGCGGCGCGCGCGACGGCGGCGGTGTCATCGGTGGAGTCGGAGTCGATGACGAGCACTTCGAGGGGGTCATCGGCAAGGCAGGCGCGGATAACGTCGGCCACGGTGGATTCCTCATTGAGCGCTGGAATGATGACGGAAACGCTCATGCGAGCCCGCGCGTGGTATCAAGGGGCGCGGCCGTGCCCTGGATGGCGGCGGTCATGCGGATGACGTCGATGGTCTCAGCAACCTCGTGGACGCGGAAGGCGGCCACCCCGTGCGCTGCGGCCCAGGCTGTGGCGGCGAGCGTTCCGGCGACGCGGTCTCCTACCCCGCGCGCGAGGGTCTCACCCACGAAGTCCTTATTGGATAGCGCCATGAGCACGGGCCAGCCGGTGTCGACGATCTCGTCGATACGCCGCAGGAGTTCAAGTCCGTGATAGGTGTTTTTACCAAAGTCGTGCGTGGGATCGATGAAGGTGAGATCTTCAGGGCAGCCGAGCCCCGCGGCCTTTTCTGCCAGGGCGGTGGTTTCTGCAATGACATCGGCAACGACGTCATCAAAGTGCACGCGGTGCGGGCGGGTACGCGGGGTAATCCCGCTGGTATGCGAGCACACGTAGCCTACGCGGTGGTGGCCGGCGACCTCGATAAGCTCCGGATCCCAGCCGGCCCACGTGTCGTTGACCAGCCCTGCCCCGGCGGCGATGGCGGCCTCGGCCACCTCACCGCGCCAGGTATCTACGGAAATAAGTACCTCTGGGTGCCGCTCGTGCACGCGGGCGATGGTGGGCACGACGCGGTCGATTTCCTCCGCGCTATCAACCTCCTCGCCCGGTCCGGCCTTGACCCCGCCGATATCGATGATGGAGGCTCCCGCCGCAATGGCCTCATCGCAGCGCTTGAGGGCGGGGTCCATGTCAAAGGTGGCCCCCTTGTCATAAAAGGAATCCGGGGTGCGATTGACTATCGCCATCACGCGCGCGAGGCTCAACGCGGCTCCCTAATGCGCTTATCGCTCATTACCTTGTGGCGCTCGATGATGTGGGCGACGGCCTCATCGGGGTCATCGGTAAGCAGGAAAAGCTCTTGGTCATCTTCGTTGATGTACCCGCCGGCGGCGAGGGTATTTTTCATCCACTCCAGCAGGCCAGACCAATAATCGGTGCCCATGAGCACGATGGGATAGTTGGTGACCTTACCGGTCTGAACCATGCAGAGAACCTCGAAGAACTCATCCATGGTACCCATGCCGCCGGGCAGGCAGACGAAGGCCTGGGAGTACTTCAAGAACATGGTCTTGCGGGCAAAGAAGTAGCGGAAGTTCAGGCCCAAGTCCACGTACTCGTTGAGGCCCTGCTCGTGCGGCAATTCGATGCCGAGTCCCACCGAGAGGCCATCGCCCTCGTGCGCGCCCTTATTCGCGGCCTCCATGATGCCGGGGCCGCCGCCGGTGATGACGGCGTAGGCGCACTCGGCGAGCTTGCGGCCGAGTTCTTCGGCCATCTGATAGCTCGCATCCTCAGGCTTGGTGCGCGCGGAGCCAAAGACCGTCACTGCCTTGGGCAGCTTGGCCAGCGCATCGAAGCCGGCGACGAATTCGCCTTGGATGCGCAGCACGCGCCACGGATCGGCATGCTGCCATTCGTGGTCCGCGCCGGATTCCAGCAGGCGCTGGTCAAAGGTGGAGCCTTGTTCTCCCTCGCTGCGCAGCAAGAGCGGGCCACGCAGGGTACGCATGTGATCAGGGGTCATTTTTATCCCTTCAAGTAATTGAGCAGTGCGGTAGAAACTTCAGTGATTTGCGCCGTGGGCACCTGCTCGTCCTTTTTATGCGCAAAGCCTGGATCGCCAGCGCCAAAGTTAACTGCGGGAATGCCCATTTCGGCAAAGCGCGAGACGTCGGTCCAGCCGAACTTAGCGCGGACGTTACCACCGACGGCATCGACAAGCGCTCGGGCCGCAGGCTGGCCCAGACCAGGCAGGGCGGCACCGGCAATGTCGTCGATCTCAATGGTGACGCCATCATGCTTGCCGATGACCCCCTTCATGTACTCCAGCGCCTCCTCCGTGCTGCGGTCCGGGGCGAAGCGGAAGTTGACGAACATCCAGGCCTCGTCCGGCAGGGTATTGGTGGCCACGCCGGCCTCGAGGTGGACGATGTTCAGGCCCTCGTGGTAGGTGCAGCCATCGATGGTGACCTCGCGCGGCTCGTAGTCCGCAATGCGCGTCATGACGGGGGCGAGCTTGTGCGCGGCGTTGGAGCCGAGCCACGCGCGGGCCGAGTGCGCGCGGGTGCCATGTGCCGTCACGCGCAGGCGAATCGTGCCCTGACAGCCGGCCTCGACCATGGCGCCGGAGGGCTCGCCCAGGAGCGCGAAATCGCCCTGCAACCACTCGGGGTGGTCCTTTTGCAAGTGGCCCAGCCCATTAAATTCAGTGGATACCTCTTCGCCCTCATAAGCAATGACGGTCAAATCATGCTGGAGTTCTTCCGATTCATGCAGGTGAGCAAAGGCGTTGAGGTATACCGCCATGCCGGATTTCATGTCCACGGTGCCGCAGCCGAACATGATCTCGGCGCCATCTTCGGCGGTGTCCATGTGATGCGGTACGTTATCTGCCAATGGAACGGTATCGATGTGGCCTGCAAGAACCACGCGGGAATCCATCCCGCGGTTCGTGCGCGCACACACGGTATTGCCAAAGCGGGCGACCTCCACGTCTAGACCACGCAGGGCTTCTTCCACCGCATCCGCGATAGCCTCCTCGTGGTGGGAGGGGCTCGGGATATCGACGAGCGCCTTGGTCACTTCAATGGGGTCGGCATATAGATCTAAAGTCACAAGCCGCCATGGTAGCGCCCCGCTGGGTCCGTTGCATTGTGTAATGTTCACTTCACTGTAAAAAATAACCTCTCACAAGGTGGTAATTATGGCCGAAGCCACACAATTGAAATCGCGACACCTCACCATGATGGGCCTTGGCTCCGCGGTGGGTGCCGGTCTCTTCTTGGGCGTCGGATTGGGAATCCAAATCTCCGGCACCTCGGTGCTCATTTCTTATGCCGTCGCCGGCGTCCTCATCGCGCTCATTATGTGGATGCTCGGGGAAATCGCCGCGGCCCGCCCTTCCCTGGGTTCTTTTTCCACCTACGCCGGCCAGGCCTTCGGCCACTGGGCGCGCTTTACGATGGGCTGGATCTACTGGTTCATGCTCATCATGGTCATGGGTGCCGAAATCACCGGCGCCGCCGCGATCATCGGCAGTTGGTTCGATATCGCCCCGTGGATTCCCGCGCTCATCGCGGTGGCCTTCTTCGCCATAGTGAATTTCGCCGCCGTGCGCGGCTTTGGTGAATTCGAGTTCTGGTTTGCCATCATCAAGGTCGCCGTCATCCTCGCCTTCCTCGTCATCGGCATCCTCATGGCACTCGGCATCCTGCCCGGCATGGATCTCTCCCGGGCCGGGACCAACTTCACCGATAACTTCCTGCCCAATGGCATGCCGGGCTTCGCCGCGGGCCTGCTCGCCGTGGCCTTCGCGTTCGGCGGAATCGAGCTGGTGACCATCGCCGCCGCCGAGTCCGAGGACCCCGCCCGCAACGTGGCTACCGCAGTGCGCGCCATCATCGTGCGCATCATGATCTTCTACATCGGCTCCATCGTGGTCATCACCATGGCCTTGCCGTTTAGCCAGATCCAAGATGCCGATGCCGCCGCCGATTCGCCGTTTACCTTGGTGCTCGAGGCCGCCAAGATTCCTTTCGCCGCAGGCTTCATGGAGGCCATCATCGCGCTGGCCCTCCTATCCGCCTTCAACGCGCAGATCTACGCCACCTCCCGCTTGGTCTTTGACATGGCCAAGGACCACTGCGCGCCCAAGTTCTTCCTCAAGACCAACCACTCCGGCTCCCCCATCAATGCGGTCATCTTGTCCATGATCTTCGCCTTCGCCTCGGTGGGCCTGCAGTTCTGGAACCCGCCGGGACTGCTGGCCTTCCTCTTCAACGCCGTCGGCGGCTGCCTCTTGGTGGTCTGGGCGTTTATCGTCGCCTCCTTCCTCAAGCTTCACCCGCAGTTGAAAGCGAACGGCGAGCTCACGGATATCCGCGTTCCCGGCTACCCTTGGTTGCCGTGGGCGACCGCCGCCGCGCTGGCCGCGCTGACCATCTTCATGCTCTTTGATCCCTCCGCCCGCAACCAAGTCATCGCCGTCATCATCCTCTTTGCCGCGCTCGTCGCCTTGTCCTTCGTGGTTCCCGCGGGCAAGCGCGAACAAGTACGGCAGTAATTGCTAAGCTAGCCACCATGACTTCTGCATCCGCACGTGGCCTGGCAACCATTACCCACGACGGCACCGTCTTGGACGTTTGGTTCCCAGCAGTTCATACCGATAAGCAAGTAGAGACCACCGGCACGACGCGTTTGGAGGAGACTCCGCAGCAGTTCTCCGCCCTCGTCGGCCCCGATGAGGAGCGCGGCGTGGCCCGCGTGGCGGTGGAAACCTCCATCGCTGACCTCGACGAGGCCCCCACCGATACCTACGACGCCTACCTGCGCCTCCACCTGCTCTCTCACCGCGAGGTAAAGCCGCACGGCCTCAACATGGACGGCATCTTCCGCCACCTCAATAACGTGGTCTGGACCAACTACGGCCCCTGCGCCGTCTCCGATTTCCAGATGGTGCGCGGCCGCCTCGCCTCCCGCGGCCCCGTCGTGGTCTACTCCGTGGATAAGTTCCCCCGCATGGTGGACTACGTTGTTCCCTCCGGCGTACGCATCGGTGACGCCGACCGCGTCCGCTTGGGTGCCCACCTCGCAGAGGGCACCACGGTCATGCACGAGGGCTTCGTCAACTTCAACGCCGGTACCCTGGGCGCTTCCATGGTGGAAGGCCGCATTTCCGCGGGCGTCGTCGTGGGCGATGGCTCCGATATCGGCGGCGGCGCCTCCATCATGGGTACCCTGTCCGGCGGCGGCAAGGAAGTTATTTCCATCGGCGAGCGCTGCCTGCTCGGCGCCAACTCGGGTATTGGCATTTCGCTTGGCGATGACGCCGTTGTCGAAGCCGGCCTCTACGTCACCGCCGGCACCAAGGTCGCCGTCTTTGGCAAGGTGGCCGAGGCCCTGGGCGTCGGCAATGGCGAGGCCGTCAAGGGCTCCCAGCTCTCCGGTGCCTCCGGCCTGCTGCTGCGCCGCAATTCCGTCTCCGGTGCCGTCGAGGCCGTGGAGTGGAATGCCGAGGCCGTCGCGCTGAACGAGGACCTCCACAAGAACTAACGCCACCCCAATTCCCGTGCCCTGCGGCCGAGAAATACCATGGAGAAGTGTCTGATAACTCTTCTACCCTTGGTTCTGGCCTGAAGGTCCGCCACCTGACCATGATGGGGCTCGGCTCCACCATTGGCGCCGGTCTCTTCCTCGGCACGGGCGTCGGCATTTCCGCCGCCGGCCCAGCGGTGATCATCGCCTACGCGATCGCCGGCTTCCTCGCCATCCTCGTGATGCAAATGCTCGGAGAGATGGGAACGGTCATCCCCGCCTCCGGCTCCTTTTCCGAATACGCCGAGCACGGCATCGGCCACTGGGCGGGCTTTACCCAAGGGTGGATCTACTGGTGCGCCACCGTCGCCGTCCTTGGCGCCGAAATCACCGGCGCCGCGGGCTTCATCGGCTCGTGGTTCGACGTCCCGCCCTGGATCCCCGCCGCCATCTGCGTCGCCGTCTTCGGCCTCGTCAACCTGCTGCGCGTGCGCACCTTCGGCGAGTTCGAGTACTGGTTCGCGCTCATCAAGGTCGTCGTCATCATTGCCTTCCTCATCATCGGCGTCCTCCTCATCTTCGGCCTCCTACCAGGCCACACCTTCGTAGGCACATCTGTCTTCCTTGCCGATGGCTTCATGCCCAACGGCCTCGGCGGCGTCGCCGCCGGCCTGCTCGCCGTAGCCTTCGCCTTCGGCGGCATCGAGGTCGTCGCCATCGCCTCCGCCGAATCCGAGGACCCCGAAAGGTCCCTGGTCAACGCCGTGCGCTCCACCATTCTGCGCATCTCCGTGTTCTACTTGGGCTCCGTCCTCGTCATCACGTTCCTGCTTCCCTATTCCAGCCTGGACGCCGCCTCCACCGCCGCCGAATCGCCCTTTACCATGGTCCTCGACCGCGCCGGCATCCCCGGTGCCGCCGGCATCATGGAGGTCATCATCGTCCTCGCGCTGCTATCCGCCTTTAACGCGCAAATCTTCGCTTCCTCCCGCATGATGCACTCGCTCGCCGCCCGCGGCGAGGCCCCGCGCATCTTCGCCGCCACCAATTCCGAGGGCGTGCCCACCACCGCCATCGCCCTGTCCGTCGCACTGTCCGCGCTCATGGTCGTCCTCAACTACGCCGATACCGGCTGGTTGCTCACCTTCATGCTCAACGCCGCCGGCGCCTCCCTGCTCATCGTGTGGGTCTTCATCGCAGTCAGCCAGCTGCGCCTGCGCCGCCAACTCGAGGCCCTGCACCCCCTCCCAATCCGCATGTGGGCCTTCCCTTACCTCACCTGGTTCGCCCTCGCCCTCTTCGCAGCCATCGCGGTGCTCATGCTTACCGATGCCACCGCCCGCACCCAACTCCTCTCCGCCGCCGCCATGTTCGTAGTGCTCGCCATCGCGGGTGTGCTCAATTCCAAGGCCCGCGGCATCGACCCGACCTCCACGCTCCCGCTGACCTAGCGGCCACTCCCCGCCTCCGGCCCACCATCACTGCCTCACATCCAGATCACCGCGCCTGCCGCTCAACCCTCATCACCTGACGCCCCGCCCTCACTGCCCACCTCGCCCTCGCGCCATATCTGTGACACCCGCCCCCGCCCTTCGCGCTCACCCGCACTGGGCGGGGTGCTGCGTTTTCACCTCCCGGTGAGCGCGACGGGTGTGGGGCCGCCCCTCGCGGTCACGGGGAGGAGCAAATGGGCATCGGAAAGCGTGGGCGTGAGCGCAAAGGGTGGGCCGGGACCACACTCGCCTTTCGCGCTCACCAGGGGACGCTCCAGCGCACCCAAGTGGCCGCCGGTGAGCGCGAAGGGTGGCATGGCGGGAGGCATGGAGGGGGTGGAGGGAGTTATCCACAGGGCAGCGACGAGAATGGCGCGTGGGACCGCGAAATGGGCCGGTTATCCACAGGCTGGCGAAAGCCGCCTGGACGGGAAGGCGGCCGCTTCTTTAGGTTGAAGCCATGGGGGCATGGACGACCGCGCAGTTGCGCGAGCAGGGGCTGGGCAAGGACGCGATTCGGCGGCGGGTGCGCGCGGGCAATCTGTACCGCGTCCACCGGGGAATTTATACCGACGAGTGGTCGCCGCTGGCGGTGGCAAAGGCGCTGGTGCATGGGCTGAGCCGTATCCATTTTACGGGGAAGACCGCGCAGGAGATTCACCTTGACCGGCCGCTGACCTTTCCGCTGGAAGCGGAGGGGCCGCGCACGCTGCGCGGCAAGAATTTCCGCGTCTCGCATTCCCGGCTCAAGGCAACGAGCCTGGTCAAGGGGCTTCCGGTAGTGCAGATTCTGTGGGCCGCGCGGAAGATTGCCGGGGCATGCGGCCCGCTGCTGGAGGAGTTTTATCGCGGCGAGAAGGGGCCCGGCCGGCTGGAGCGGGACCGCAAGCGAATGGGCCGGACACCGCGGGCGCTTCAGGAGACGATTCGACTCTCCGCCATCGGCGCGGATAGCCCGCCGGAGCGAAAGGTCAGCCGCGCGCTGCGCGCAGAAGGCATTTTCCCTGTTCACAACGCCCTGGTGTGTGGGTACCGGTTCGACCTATTGATGGGCAAGCTCATCGTGGAAATCGACGGCTGGACCTACCACAGCCACAGCCTCGCGTTCCAGGCCGACCGCTCCAAACAGAACGCTGCGACCGTCCACGGGTACACGGTTTTGCGCTTTACTGCCGATGACGTCACGCACCACCTTGACCAAGTCATTCTCCTTATCAAAGCCACCCGTGACCTGCTCAAAGGCCGCAAGCCACAGCTGCCTATATCCGCCACCCAGCCGTATTGGCGCTGGCATTTATGCGTCTAACCCTTGCCATAATGTCAAGTTTGCTTTACATTCGGTCATGTAAACACGACAAGAGAGGTGATGATGTGGCCGGACAACCCAACATGGTCCGCAAGTGGCGGCGCTGGCGCGAATGGTCGCAAGGCGAACTAGCAGAGCGCGTCGGCGTCTCCCGGCAAACTATCGCAAACATCGAACGCGGCAACTACTCCCCGTCCGTGCACCTCGCATTGGACATCTGCCACGAACTAAGCAAAACAGTCGAAGAAATCTTTGGAGCTGAACAACATGATTAACGCCATCGCCAACATATCCCTCAACCACATCGAGCGCGCCTCCACCGACGAGTTCGAGCGCGACATCCTCACCAAGGCCTCCGCCATCGCACTGACCCCAATCTCCTTCCTCGAGCTCATCGTCGCCGCCATCCTCGCCTGGTCCCTCCCCGGCCGCCTCAGCCTCCTCGCCCTCCTCGCCATCGTCCCCTCCATCGCCGGCACGTCCCTCAGCGCCGCCTGGATGCGCAGGCACATCGCCACCCCCACCGTCCGCTCCAACTGGACTTTGACCACCCTCTACCTCATCCCGATGTTCCTCTGCTTCGCCGGCATCGCCTACCACGCCTTCACGCTTTCCGATGTCCCCGCCGCCCCCTACCTCATCGGCGCCACCGTAGGTGCCATCACGTCCGTCCTCATCTCGCCCGCACTCCGACGGAAGCAAAACCGCCGCGACCAGTCCCGCCTCGACACCGAGCTCGAGGACTAATGCTCACTCCACCTCCAATACGCACTCCACCACCCGCCCTTCGCGCTCACCGCGGACGGCGGGTGGTTTCCGTTTGCTACGCCCCGTGAGCGCGAAGGGGTGCTAGCGTCAGCGGCTCCCGACCTCCCCACCCTTGCCGCTCATCGGGAGGAGGTTCCGCCGCCGGCAACCGTTGGCGGTGAGCGCGAAGGGCGAGGCCTCCCTTGCCGCCCACCGGGGGGCGAGCGCTGCGCACGAAGTCCACCTTCCCATGAGCGCGAAGGGAAGAGCGCCCCGCACGCACTTGCTTGACGATGCCCCTCCCCGCCCTTGCCGCTCACCGGCGGGTACAAAAAGACCCCAGCGCCCCACGCTGGTGAGCGCGAAGGGCGACTGGGGCGGCTGGGGCCGTGCGGACGGCAGGGCCGTGGCCAGCGACGAAAGGTAGTTAAACCGGCGCGACCTCGTCGACGACGACTGGATTATTGGGCTTGGAGCGGAACGTCCAGAGCTTGTTGATGATGAAGTTGATGGGCATCGCCACGACGATGGAAATGGCCTGCGCCCAATAGGACTTGGTGCGCAATCCGGTGGAGTTATCAAAGACATCGGTAGGCAGTCCCACGGGCGAGTTGGGGTTCATGAGCAGCGTCAGGATGACCTGGCTGACGATAAACGCCCCGATTCCCGCCAAAAGGAACGGGAAGAAACCGCGAATCCAAGAGACCTTGGACACGGTCCGGAAGGTCCACATGCGGTTGAGCTGGTAGTTCCAGGTATTGGCCACGAGGAAGGAGATGGTGGCAAAGACGTGGTACCAGCGGATGTGGAATGCAGAACCGAAGAGGTTCATGAAGGGATCCTCGGCAAAGATATCCGCCGCACCAAAGAGTTTCTGCGCGAGGAAATACACGAAGAGGTTGACCGCGGTTCCCGAGCCGCCGACAAGACCGAACTTAAGGAATTGCCCAAAATTGGACGCAAAGCGCGCAACGCTGAGGTCTGCCATGGGCCGCCTTTCTTGCCGGAGGTTAGTAATTACCTGATTGTAGTTCCTAAGCCCCGCGAACTGAAAAACTGACGCTCCGAATGTGATAAAGGATCTATAAAAGATATAGTTTCGTGCAGCAAGGAAAGCGGGCGCGAGAAGTCGTAGAGGCTGAGCGGACGCGGCGTGGGATAGGTGTCATCGCCGATGAGCGGGCGCCCAAGATGGTTCAGCAGCACCCGCAGCTGGTGCGTATGCCCCGTCCGCGGCCACATGGTCACCTCCCGCCCCGCAGCGCACACATACGTCGAGGTCGGCGTGCCATCATCAGCCACGCGCACCTGCCTGCCGCCCCGCGGCTTGTACATGGGCAGCTGGATTTCCTCATCAAGGAAAAGCGGCTGCTTGACGATGCCCCTATACCTCTTCACCGCGCTCCCCTCCAGGAAAATGCGCTGGTAGGCGGCCCGGGTGGCGGGATTGCGCGAGCAGATGACGAGGCCGGCGGTGAGGCGATCGAGGCGGTGGAGCGGCACGATATCGTCTTCGCCGAAGTCCACGCGCAGGCGGGTTTGCAGAGTCTCGCGCTGCAAGCGGCCATTCGTGGTGGTGGGAAGAAAGTGCGGTTTATCGGCAACGATGATGTCTTCATCCGCGTGGACTACGCAGTAGTCAAAGGGAATCGGCTCCTCCGGCGGAACGGAGAGGTGATACCACGCGGGAACCGGCCGGGGAAGAGCCGCACCCGCGGGAAGGAGCGTTCCCTCCGGAAAGGGCGAATCGCCCGCGCGGGCGGCCCAGTATTCGCCTTCTAGCGGAACGCGTTCGCGCAGGACCACCTTGCGGGGAGAAATCCCCTCCCGCGCAGGCGGGCGAAACGCGCGAGGCGAGTTAGGCACTAGCGAGGCGCTCGACGGCGGCGCGCACCCGCTCGTCGGTGCCGTTTAAGCCAATGCGCACGTGTTGTGCACCCGAGGGGCCATAAAAATCGCCAGGTGCGGCGAGGATGCCCAAGGAAGCCAACCAGTCGATGGTCTCGCGGCAGTCTTCACCGCGGGTGGCCCAGAGGTACAGGCCGGCATCGGAGTGGTCGATGGTAAAGCCAGCCTTGATAAGCGCCTGCATTAATTCGGCGCGGCGCGCGACGTAGCGCTGGCGCTGGAGGGCTTCGGTGGGGTCATCGTCAAGCGCGGCAACCATCGCCGCCTGAATCGGACCGGGCACGATGAGCCCGGCGTGCTTGCGCAACTCCAAGAGCTCCGCAATGAGGTCGTTATCGCCGGCGAAGAATCCGGCGCGGTAGGAGGCCATATTCGCGGACTTGGACAGCGAATGCATGGCAATGAGGCCGGTATTATCGCCGTCGGTCACGCGCGGATCCAGGATGGATACCGGCGGGTTGTCATCGTTCCAGCCCAAGCCCATGTAGCACTCATCGGAGGCGATGATGGCGCCCGTCGAGCGGGCCCAAGCCACGATGCGGCGCAGCTCCTCTACCCCGGCAACGCGGCCAGTGGGATTGGACGGGGAGTTGATGAATACCAGGGAGGCGTCCTGAAAGTCGTCGTCGGCGCGCAGTGGCGTAGCCCCAGCGAGGAGGGCGCCGACCTCGTAGGTGGGATAGGCCACCGAGGGGAAGGCGACGGTCTCGCCGCGCATGCCCAACAGGGTGGGCAGCCACGCGATGGCCTCCTTCGTGCCCACCACGGGCAGGACGCGGTCCACGTCCATGTGGTAGCGGCGGCGGAGGGCTGAGGCGATGGCTTCGCGCAGCTCGGGCGTGCCCTGCGTTTGCGGGTAGCCGGGGGCCTCGGCGGCAGAGGACAGCGCCAGCTGCACGCCGGGGGCGACCGGATCTACGGGGTTGCCCACCGAAAGGTCAACGATTCCATCTGGGTGCGCCTGGGCCTTCTTCTTGGCGCCAGCCAGCGAGTTCCAGGGGAAATCCGGAAGCGATTGTCCTAGCGGTGTGCGGGCCATGAATTACTCCTGATTCTGTGGGGGCAGCGCGGCTACCATTGACGCATCGAAATCTTGCGGGCCAAGGGCTGCCGCTCCACCGGGTGAGCCCAAGTCATCGAAGAATGCTGCGTTGGCATCGTTGTAATCGATCCACTCATCGGGAACGTCGTCCTCGTAGAAGATGGCTTCTACCGGGCATGCGGGCTCGCAGGCGCCGCAATCCACGCACTCATCTGGGTGGATGTAGAGCATGCGCTTGCCTTCGTAGATGCAATCGACGGGGCATTCCTCAACACAGCCGCGGTCCATTACATCAACGCAAGGTTGAGCGATTGTATAAGTCATGGAGAATCCTTGAATCTTCCTGATTTCATGGGTTTGGGGATGAAATATAGTATGTCACTTCTGCTTTAGGAAAGGCCAAACGCCGCCGCCGATTCCGGCCAAAAGCAGGAGCAAGCTGAGAATATTATTGCCCACGATGACATCACCGGTAATCGGGACCAGCAGCATAAACGCGAAAAATCCCAGGCCCCAGACGATGGTGGGGATGGCCGCGATGTAAGTACGATCACTCCACAGCCGCGCGGTGCGGGTTAGCACCACATTGAATGCGGCGGCGATGAGGATGGTGATGGGAAACGCGATGCTCGCGCCATCAGCCAGCGGAATCCGGGCGGTGAGGTAAATGACCTCTAGGAACAGCGATAGCAGGGCGCCGAGGGAGAGCCAGATAAGGCCGGTGACCTGCTCACCGCGGCTAAAATCAGTGCGCATTACAGCTCCCCTAGGAGGTCGGTTGCGGGCTCGCCCCGGCCGAGTTGGAAGTATTCGGCGCGCAGCAACGGCATGAGCAATGTATTGGACAGGCAGTAGGCCCCGGGCACCGCGGCTGGGTCGTGGACGGCAGCGACGGCGGCCTCGGGGTTGGTGGCGGTGGTGGTGCCATCGGCCAGCCAGATTTGCGTGGCGTGGGCGCGCATGGCGGCGCGTTTGGCGTTCAGGGCGGCATCGTCAAGCGCGAAGGCCAGATCCGCGCCGGCGGTGGTGAAATTATCCAGGTACGCGGCATCGGGCTTGCGCCAGCCCGCGGGCGCGTCGAGCGTGTCCAGGCCTGCGTAATTGGCGGCGCGGTCAAAGATCGCCCACCAGATGCGCGTGCTTGCCGATGCCGCCTTCTCCACCACCCTATGCACCGCCACGTGGTCCGGGTGGTTGTAGCCGCCATCTGGTCCGTAGGTCAGGATGGCGTGCGGCTGAAGAACCTCTAATTCCGTGCGGAGCAGATCTACTGCCTCATCCAAGCGATTGACCAACGCGCGGGGGTTGTCGTGGGAGGGCGATCCCGCCATGCCGGAATCGTGGAAGTGGCCGAATCCGCCCAGCTGGATGCCTTCTACTCCTAAGGCAGTGAGGGCGCAGGCCAATTCGCGGGCGCGGAAGCCACCGAGCTGGTGGTGCTCGGCGAGCCCTTTATAAGGCGCGCCGATCACCTCGCCGTCCTCACCAAGGGTGAGGGTGATGACCGTGACCTGCGCCCCGCGCGCGGCGAGCGTGGCGAGGGTGCCGCCGGTAAAAAGCGTTTCATCATCGGGGTGCGCGTGCACTGCAACTACGCGGTAGCCCGCCAAGTCCTTAGTCCTCATCTATCCTCCAAACCGGCGCGGTGACCAGACCTTTATCCCAATCATCAATACTTTGGCCGGGGCCTACAATACCCTCCCCCAGCGCGTGCACACGCGTTTCATCTAAGAGCGGGACGTATAACACGTCCTGGGCGTTGATCTCGCGGATTCGCCCCAGCGCGGTTGAGGGGCTTATCTTTCCGGAAAGGATGTCCATGCGCGTTGCGGCGGCGTTATCGGGGCAGAACCCGGAGAGATCGCCAGCGAGCGGTTCGTCTTCGGCACAGTTGAAGATATTCGCGGCCGACAGCGAGGTTAAGGTGATATCCTCCCAGGTCACGACCGCATCCACCTTGCCTTCAGGAAGCAGCTTAGAGGTAATGGTAGTAAGCCTATCGGTGGTGACCTCGGCGGGGATGCCGTGAGCCTCGAGGACATCGTAAAGCGTATTCGCCGCAGCCAAAGCCGTGGGGCTGGTCGGATCGACGGCGAAGCGGATGGGCTTCTTGCTGGCGCGCTCGCGCAGGGCCGTCAGGTTCGCCTCCCCGGAGACCGGATTATGCCCGGCCTTCAGGTTGGAGGCGCGGCCGGTGGCGAGCCGGGCAACCTGTTCGGTATCGATAAGCGAGGCCACCCCGCGCCGCGCGGCCGCATCCTCAAGGGCGCCCTGCTCGGTGGACATGTGCAAGCGCAGCTGGCGCGGCCGAGTGACCGTCTTATCGCTCACGTGCCCCAGCAGGCCAAGCGCTTCCTGCGAGGTCTGATCCGGGGTGAAGTCCGCGAAGCCAATCTGGCCAGAGCGCAGCATATTCAGCGCCTGGGTGCTATCGCGCACCTCGCGCAGCTGGACGACGTCGATGTGGGCGGGGTCGGCGCCCCAGAAGCGGTCATTGCGGTTGAGGGTGATAACCCCGCGGCTGCGGTCCACGCTATCGACCGAGAAACGGCCGGCGGAGGCGGGAATGTCATTGGCCAGCACCGAGTCAAAATCGGAATTTTGCAGCAGGTGTGAGGGAAGGAGCTGGTTGAATAGCTGCTTCCAATCTTTAACGCGCTCTGCAAAATCCACCGTGACCACGCGCCCGCCATCGGATGTGGTCACCGCGGAAATGGCGCGGTAGCCCGCCGGGTCCTTGACGCCTGCGGTCGTGGTCATCTTCTTCCACAAGTAGCTGAAATCCGCCCCGGAAATCGGGGTGCCATCGGACCACTGTGCCGGAGAGGCGATGACGTAGCGTACCCGCTGGGCCACGCCCTCCGGCGCGGTGACCTCCGCGGCAGATTCCAGGACGTCTGTATCCATGCGCCCCCAGTGGAACGTTGACGGCAAAACCAGCTCGGCGATTTGATCCACGAGCTCAGAGTTATTGGCCACCAGGTGTGGGTTGAGGCCGGCGCGCAGCGGATCGACGCCGATGGAAATGGTAGGCCGCGACTCATCTTCCTCCGCGCGCGGCGGCTCGTTATCCGTCGTGGCCGTGGAGGATTCCGTTTCCTGGGCGGTAGATTCCTGTTCGTCCGAGTCTTCTACCACCGGCGGTGGGCCAGGATTGGCCGAGCACCCGCTGACAAACGCGAGGCCGATGGCGGCAGTGGCAGCCAGTGCACGAGCCTTGAGACTATTTTTCATCGCGGACTACTTTAGTACCTTCTTCCCGCCACACGAAGATTCTGCGCGCTAAACTCGGGCAAAATCACTGTTGAAGGGATCGCCGCCACCATGCTTATCTGCCAAGAAATGTTCCTCCTGCTTACCAAGGACAACGGTAAAAAGGAGGCAGTGACCAATAACGAGACCGCCTTGAGCGCCGGCCTTTTTAGCGATTTACTCATGCATGACGCGGTTGGCATAAGTGCAAAGAATAAGGTGCACGCCACGGATAAAAAGCCAGAGCACCCAGTGCTTGCTTGGGCGTGGGATGGCCTGCACGAGCGCCGGACCAGCTCGGTCAAGACGCTACTGCAGGCGAGGCGGTTCTCCCCGCGCGAGAAGATTGCCCAGGATTTTAGGGACCACGGCCAATTGGAGATTGAGGATGCCGCGTGGTGGCAGCTCGGCGGCGATCGTTACATCATGACGGATACGGCGCTAGAAGATGGCGTGCGCGAGAGGCTCGCTGCGGTGCTTGACGGCACCGAAGCCCCTAGCGCCAAGGACGTCATCATCTTGGATATCCTCCGCGAAATTAGGGGCGCCTATCCCTTGCTCAAGGAGGACGCGCCCAAGATGAAACGCCGGGAGATGCGCAACCGCATTAAAGAATTAAAGCAGCAGGTGGAATACGACGATGCCGCCGCCTCTGCGGTAAAAACCATACTGCAGGAGACGACGGCGATTATCGCGGCGGCTGCGGTATCAACCGCAGGCACTACTTAGGACGGCAGATTACTTCTTCATCTGCTTAGCGCGGGAAGCGGCGCGCTTGCGGTCGGTGGCGGAAAGCTCCAGCTTGCGCACGCGCAGCACGTCTGGGGCGACCTCGACGCACTCGTCGTTGCCACAGAATTCCAGCGCCTCTTCCAGCGAGAGCGTGTGGGCCTTGGCCAGAGTGACCGTGGCGTCTGCGGTGGCAGAGCGCATATTGGTCAGCTTCTTTTCCTTGGTGATGTTGATGTCAATATCCTCATCGCGGTTATTGGCACCGACCACCATGCCTTCGTAGGCCTCGGCGCCTGGCTCGACGAAGAAGTTGCCGCGGTCAGCCAGCTGCATCAGTGCGTACTGGGTGATCTGGCCGGTGCGGTCAGCCACGAGGGAGCCAGTGGCGCGGGACTTGATCTCGCCGGCCCACAGATCGAGGCCATCGGAGATGGAGTTGGCGATGCCGGCACCGCGGGTTTCGGTCATGAACTGGGTGCGGAAACCGATGAGGCCACGGGCGGGAACGCGGAAGATCATGCGTACCCAGTCGCCTTCGCGCACGTCCATGGACTGCATCTGACCCTTGCGGGAGGCCAGCAGCTGGGTGATGGCACCCTGGTGCTCCGACGGGGAGTCGATGGTGAGGATCTCATAAGGCTCGTAGGTCTTTCCATCGATCTGCTGGGTCACAACCTGCGGCTTACCGATGGTCAGCTCGAAGCCCTCGCGGCGCATGGACTCGATGAGCACGGAGAGAGCCATCTCGCCGCGGCCCTGAACCTCCCAGGTATCGGGGCGCTCGGTGGGCAGCACGCGCAGGGAGACGTTACCGATAAGCTCCTGCTCCAAGCGGGCCTTGACCATGCGGGCGGTCAGCTTGGTGCCGCCGCCGCGGCCTGCCATCGGCGAGGTGTTCACACCGATGGTCATGGAGATGGCTGGCTCGTCAACGGTGATGCGCGGCAGGGCCTCGGGGTTTTCTGGATCGGCGATGGTATCACCAATCATGACATCGGAAATACCAGAGATGGCGACGATGTCACCGGCGATGGCCTCTTCGGCAGGCTGACGCTCGAAGCCGACGGTGCGCAGCAGCTCAGCGACCTTGACGGTCTTGGTGTGCTGGTTGCCCTCATCGTCGTAGTGAATCCAGGCCACTTGCTGACCCTTCTTGATGCGGCCGGCGTAGATGCGCAGCAGCGCGATACGGCCAAGGAAGTCGGAGGCGTCAAGGTTGGTCACGTGCGCTTGCAGCGGGGCATCGACGGTAGCGGAAGGCTCGGGCAAGACGTTGTAGATGACATCGAAAAGCGCCTGCAGGTCCTTGCTATCGGGGACGTTGCCATCGCCCGGGTTCTCGGTGGAGGCAACGCCGGCGCGACCGGAGGCATACAGAACGGGGAGATCGAGCAGCTCTTCAGCGGCGGCTGCGGCTTCCTCATCCTCGAGGCCAGCGGCGATTTCCAGCAGCAGGTCCTGGGACTCGGTAACGACCTCGTCGATGCGGGCATCGGGGCGGTCGGTCTTGTTCACGCAGACGATAACCGGCAGCTTGGCCTCTAGCGCCTTGGTCAGGACGAAGCGGGTCTGTGGGAGGGGACCCTCAGAGGCATCGACAAGCAGCACGACGCCGTCCACCATGGAAATGCCGCGCTCGACCTCGCCGCCGAAGTCGGCGTGGCCCGGGGTGTCGATGACGTTAATGATGAGGTCTGCGCCGTCTTTGCCCAGACCCTGGCGGCGGATGGCTGTGTTCTTGGCCAAAATGGTAATGCCGCGCTCGCGCTCCTGATCGTTGGAGTCCATGACGCGGTCCGTGTGCTCACCGTGTTCGCCAAAGGCGCCGGACTGTTCCAGCATGCCGTTGACCAACGTGGTCTTGCCATGGTCAACGTGCGCGACAATGGCAACATTACGGAACTCGGTATTACTCACTAGTTGGGTTCTCCTTCGGAGGATCTACAAGCGCTGGTGCGCGAGAAATGTTCTTGAACGACGTCCTACGATACCCCCTAACAGGGCATAGTGCAGCATTGGGGAGCCAGGACGCGACCTATGCCACCCCGTAACGTCTCGCGTGCCTGAAACGACCTAGTACTTGACACTTCCCAGCGGATCACTATCGTTACTAGAGTTATTACTGTTACTGCTGTGACCGATGAGGTTATACTTCTTTCCCTGCGAGACAATAAGGACCTGATACCGTGAGCCACGCCCACACTTCTTGGCGCCTAAGCGGGCGCACCGGCTACATCGCCGCTGCCACCGCCGCGCTTATTGGCCTTGCCTCTCCCCTGGTTGCGCCCGCGCAGGCCTTCGCCCCGGACCTCTCCTCACTGGCACAGCAGCACATGCCCGCCAGCCCCTTAGATGAGCTCGGCCGCCCCACCCCGGAGACCCAGGACCGCGTGCGCGCCTTTGCCGCGCAGCCGTGGATCCCTGAAGACGCCCGCAATGCGATCTTGTCTGCCTTGGACTTCTTTGCTGGCACCGGCGATGGAGATGGCGGCGTTCCGATGCCGCAGGGCGATAACCCGCACTTCCGGCAATTTTATTGGCCTACCGTCTCCGCGCACTGCATCGGCGGCACCAACGCCGCCACCGGCTCTGCCATCGCGGTACCTGGCCCTACGGAAATTCCCGCCCCCGGCGCCGGCGAGGGCGAGACCGCCTTCCTCTTTACCGCCTTGGGCACCCCACCGGCAGCACCAGACCAAGGAGGAATGAACGTGCAGTGGTTTAATATCAATACCCTGCAAAGCGGCATTACCCCGCTGCACAATAACGGCATCAACCAGGATGGGCCCACGACGCTGTCTGGCACGGCCCACACCGGCAAGGGCCTGGTCGTTGCGCTGCTCTCCGGTTCCGTTAATACCACCGAGGCGCGATGCGATTTCGCCCCCACCGCCGCCTTCCTAGAGGTGAAGTAATGGCCGTTGATCTCCACCCAGTCAAGCGGGAGACTTTTAATACTGCGGACTTCACCAATACCGATCCCAAGGGCTACCTGCGCCAAGTCGATACCTACACTGAAACCGAGTTCGGCCTGTACATGGCGCGCGGCGCCGATCACCCGCGTTTTGGCTACCTCGAATCCTGGCTGCTGCCAAGCCTCAACCTGCGCGCAAATATTTTTCACTTCCGCACCGGCATTGAGGTAGAGCAGGACTTTTATATCGACGTCGCAGAAATCCAGCGCCAGGGCAACGAATGGACCACCCGCGATCTCTACGTTGATCTGGTGACCACCACCGGCGAGCCCATCACCGTCCTCGACATCGACGAGCTCTCCGCGGCGACGTCTGCCGGCCTCATTTCCGCCGAGGACGCCGAGCTCGCCATCGACACCACCCTGAACGCGGTCGAGGGAATTACCCGCCACGGCGACGATGCGATGGCCTGGCTTGCCCACCACGGCATAGACTTGTCTTGGTCAGACAACATAACTTTAGCCCCCGAAGGATAAGCCATGGCCGGTGGCCTTTTTGCCCTGCTTGACGATGTCGCCTTAATTGCCCGCGCCGCCGCCTCCAGCGTCGACGATGTGGCCGCCTTAGGCGGCAAGACATCCATGAAGGCCCTCGGCGTCGTCGTCGATGATGCCGCAGTAACCCCGCAATACGTCGAGGGCATCAAACCGCAGCGCGAGCTGCCGATGATCTGGCGCATCACCAAGGGCTCGCTTATCAACAAGCTCGTCATCATCCTGCCGATTGCGATGATCCTGTCTTGGATCGCGCCGTGGGCGCTCACGCCCATCTTGATGTGTGGCGGTACCTATTTGTGCTTCGAAGGCGCGGAAAAGATCCTCTCTTTCTTCCACTCCAGCCCAAGCGATGCCACCGATACCGTCCAGCACAAGGGCCCCGAGGCCGAAGATAGCCTGGTGAAATCCGCCATCACCACCGATCTCATCCTGTCTGCTGAGATCATGGTGATTTCCTTAAATGAGGTCATCGATCAGCCCTTCTGGCTGCGCCTTGGCGCGCTCATCGCCGTCGGCGTCATCTTGACCTTGGGCGTCTACGGCGCCGTGGGATTGCTGGTCAAGATGGATGACATCGGCCTGGCCTTAACCCGGCGCCGCGATGGCAATTCCCTGCTAGGCAATGCCTTGGTCAAGGGCATGCCCATCGTGCTGGATATCATCGGCATCATCGGCACCGCCGCCATGCTGTGGGTAGGCGGGCATATCGTCACCACAGGCCTGCATGAATTCGGAGTAGACCAGCCACATGGGTTTATCGAGGCCGCCACTGAACACATCCACAATGGCGCGCTGAGCTGGCTGGCCGAAACCGGCCTGTCCATGGTGTGCGGGCTCATCCTCGGCCTCGTCATCGCCAGCATCGTCATGGCCGTCAAAGCCTCAACCGGCTCGCCGTCTGCCACCTCAGAAGCGCAACACTAAATTACATAAACAGCATGAGCGATACTGCCATAATGGCCATGCCGGCGATAAGGCCGTAGATGGCGTAGTGGTGCTCGCCGGTTTCTTCCGCGGTGGGAAGCAGCTCATCGAGGGAAATAAACACCATGATTCCTGCCACGGCGGCAAAGCTAATGCCCATGGTGGCCGGCCCCAATACCGGCATGAGCAGGCCAAATCCGATGAGCGCGCCGAGCGGTTCAGCCAGCCCTGAAAGAGTGGCCCACCAGAAGCCCTTCTTGCGCGATCCGGTCGCCTCCCGCAGTGGCACCGCGACGGCGATGCCTTCCGGGATATTGTGGATGGCAATCGCCACGGCCACCGGCACCGCAATCTCCTTAGACTCCAGGCCTGATAAGAAGGTGGCAAAGCCCTCCGGAAAATTGTGCAGGCCCAGCGCTACCGCAGTAAATACGCCCGTCTTCATCAACCTGCCGCGCCGGGCATCTTCTTCGGTCGTGCCCGGTTCGTGCGGGTTGATTTCTTCTGGCACCATTCGGTCAATAATCGCGATGACCGCAATACCGGCGAAGAAGGCGCCTACCGCGGCCCAGGTACCGGATTTCTCGCTTCCGAGGGCATCGCTAAGCTGCTCTGTGCCCTCCGGCAGGATTTCCATGAAGGAGACATAAAGCATCACACCCGCCGAAAGGCCCAGGGCCGCAGCCATAAATGCGGGCCCTGGCTGGCGCTTTCCCACAGCCAGCGCTCCGCCGATGGAGGTGGACAGGCCTGACAGCAGGACCAGGCCGAAGGCGAAGGCGAACGTGGACAAGGTCATAGTCTGTGACTGTACCTGACAATAATTATCAAGCCTTAATGAGCTGGCGGGGTCTGCGTATCGTCTTCGGCGGAGCCAGATACGAACTCACCATCGGCCACCGAAGGATCATCATCCACGTAGCGGCCGGCTTCGTAGTCATATCCGATGGCATGGCCTTCCTCATCGGTGCGCGCGTACCACTCGGTGACCTCCGCGGCAGTGGAGTTAAACTTGCCACCGGTAGCATAATCAGAATCATCATCGGTGGGTTCGACAGTAAGGGCAAAGTTGTCACCGTATTCGCGCACACCGTGGATAACGGCATTAGAGACAGCTTCTTCCGCATAATAATCGCGGATCGCTGCAGGATCATGTCGCAATTCCCGTACGAGGGCAATGCACATGAGCACGATAATGACGGCGAACGGCAGGGCCGTGACGGTGATCAAGTTTTGCAAGCCTTGCAGCGCATTTTTGCCGCCAGCTAATAGGATCACAACGGCAATGCCGGCCATGCAAATAACCCAGAAAATCGTTACCAGAGGCTTCGGCTGGGGATTGCCGCGCTGTGTCAGTTGGGAATTGACGATGGACGCAGAGTCGGCCGTGGTGATGAAAAATACCACGAGCATGAGGATGACAATCGGAGCCATCCATTCTGATCCGGGAAAGTGATCCAAAACGGTAAAGAACATATCTTCTGCTGCAGGCATGGAATCGATAGTGCCGTCTGGGGCAATATCGCCATCGCGGCGCTGCAGCCAAATGGTGGTACCGCCCAAGATGGTGAAGGCACAGACAATGATGGCAGATGGAATTAATAACACGCCGAGAACAAATTGCCGGATGGTGCGCCCGCGGGAAATTTTGGCCACGAATACGCCAACGAATGGTGACCATGACACCCACCATGCCCAGTAAAAAGTAGTCCAAGACGACAAAAAGGACACCATGTCTTCGCTCTGGCCCATGTTCGCGGAGAGCATATTGGGCATTTCACCGAGGTATTCGACGATGACGGCGGGCAGCATATTCGCTAGGAAGGCTGTGGGGCCGATGACAAAGAAAAAGAGGGCGAGTGCCAATGCCAATACCAGATTGATATTGGAAAGCCACCGAATTCCCTTCGCCACACCGGATACGGCGGAAAAGATGGTGCCGATAGAAAGCACAACGATGATAATGAGCGCCGCGGTATTTCCGGCGGTGGACCATCCGCTGACGATCTCCACTCCGCGGCCAATTTGCAGGGCGCCGATACCCAGAGTGGCTGCAGTGCCAAAGAGCGTTGCGATAATCGCTAAGCCATCAATGATTCGCGCCGGTGCGGAATCCGTAGATCGATTGCCAAAAAGCGGCATTAAGATGGAGCTCATCAGCGGTACACGACCACGGCGGAAGGAGACGTACGCTACGCAGAGCCCGACGATGGCGTAGATAGCCCAAGCATTAATCCCCCAGTGCATGGCGGCTTGGGCCATAGCACCCATGACAGCGTCATCACTTGCGGCTTCATAGGCGCCTGGCCGCGGTGAAAGATAGTAGCTCAGGGGCTCAAAAGGTCCGAAGAAAATGATGCCGATGCCGATGCCCGCGCCAAATAGCATGGCCGCCCAGCTAAGAGTGGAGAACTCTGGCTTTTCCCCATCGACGCCGAGCGGAATCTTGCCGTACTTTGAAAACGCCAAGATGAGCAGCAAAAACATCAAGCATGTTGCCAGCGCAGTAAAGATCCATCCGAGGTTACGCATGACCCAATCCAGGGCAGCGGAAGAAGAATCAAACACCTGCTCTGGAGCAAGGACTCCCCACAGCACGAAGGCGACGATGAGCCCACCCACGACGCTCAGGATGGTTTTATCCACGCCATATTTAATCTTTTGATCTTCAACAGATACGCCTGGAACGAGGGCCGGATGGATATTGTGCGGGTACGTAATTTCCCGGAGGATACGCTTGGCTCCGCGCACGCGCTTGCGGCTTTCTGCGGTGTTATTCACCCCATCATCCGGGTTGGTTCCGGGCTGAGGTGTGGATGTAGAAGAGATAGCACCTGCTCCTATTCGTTTATTCAAAAATCAACAACCGAGAGGTGCCTATACATTAACCAAATCTCGCGAAAATTACCGGATGAGGATGCCATTACCCCCACATGCGTAAAATAAATAGCACCCTTCATGCCAGCATTTAACCTTCGAGGTGACGTTTATACCCATGATGGCTTATCCGCTTCCTACCAGCTACTTCGGTGTGGAACACGTCGTGATCTTGGATCACGTCATCGCCGGCACGGCGCTCAGCATCCCTGGTGTGGGTGGTGAGCCCGCGCTTATCGATGTCTCCTTAGAGCCCGATACCTACTCCAACGGCTGGCGGGTGCGTTCTGAGTTTGGCTTCATCGGTTTTCTCGATGAAGTTGAGGCAGCCGAATACCCGGACCTGCACCGGTTGAAGGCCTCTCAGGCCACCCCGCAGACGGTGGCCACGGTCGGCATCGTTGACGGCGAACTCGAGGTTGCCGTCTCCCTCGGGCTGTGGCCGTGGATGGTGCCGGTCAATGACCAGCCGGCCGAATCAGCACTTCTTGCCGGTGGCCACGGTGCAGTGGTTGATACTGCGGCTGGCGATCTGACTGATTCGCAGCTATCTCATCTTGAAACGCAGCAGTTCTTTGTCACGCTCAAGGTCATCGATGATGCCGTCGTGGCCTCCTGCGGCGATACTGTGCTCGGCCCGTGCGGCACGTTGAGCCAGCTGCCGGGCCTGCGCGCCGCGTATGCGGCGGCACAAGTTTCCGGTGCCACGGTGGCCGCCCGTGCCTATAGCGGCGGCGGGATGATCGCGGTGGATATCCCGGTAGCGGATGCCACAGAAGCCGAATTATTCTCCCCTGCGGTACCGCCCCTGCGCGTGCCGTCCGGCCGCACCGCGCTGCCTAATGCCACCACTTCCCGTCCTGCCACCCCAGCCCCGCCCGAGGAATGGGAGTTCGCGCTGGAGTCCAGCGACATTGCCGGCGATCTTCCCACCGGCTCCCGGCGCCCGGTCAGCCCCAACACCGACGCAGCCACAGCGGTCACTGGTTCTGCCGAAGCCTCGCCCGCGACGCCCAGCGCTGCCCCGGAGAACGACGCTGCCCAGGAGAGCGGCGCCAAGAACGGAAAAGAAGGCACAGAAAAAGAAGTGCCTACTACCCCACCCACGCCTCGTGCCCACGAGAAGGACCAGGCGGCGGCACCGCCTGCTAGCAGCGGCTTGGCCGACTTGGTCTCGTCCATGCCGGGCGCACAGAACCTGAGCTGGCGCGCGCTTCCCGTCGCGGAGGAACCGGGCCGCTTTTCTTCCGAGTCCGCCCGCGTGCGTGCCCGGCGCGTGGCGCGCGAGCAGTCCCGCCCGCGCGGCGGAAACCATCGCAAATAAGTCGGCCGCCTCTGCTTAGCGCAAGGTGCGCTTGCCGCCCTCGCCGCGGCGGGTAATGCCGTGGGCATCGAGATATTCCAGCAGCGGGATGGCCACCCGGCGGGTGGTCCCCAGCGCTTGCCGCGCGGCGGACAGGGTGAAGGGCTGCTCGAGTTCTACTAGGAGCTCCCGCGCTTTGCCCGGCGCGCCTGGTAAGAGGATGATGCCGTCTTTCAGGCGTAGCAGGCGCCCGGCGCGCTCGGCGGCGGCCAGTTCTTTTTCGCTCAGCCCCAGCTCTTTAAGTTCGTGCGCCTCTGGTGCCGCGAAGGGATCTTTATTTAACCTGCGCTCCAGCTCAGTCACGGCGGGCTCGGCGGCGCCGAGATCCACGCTGTGGCCGGGCAGGCGGATAAGCCCTTCGGATTCCTCCGCGTGCGCGGCGGCTACTGCTAGGCGCAGCAGCCCTTCTTCCTTGAGATCCAAGGCATCGAGTGCCGCCTTGCGCGGCATGCCGGGTGCGAGCGGATTAGCCGCAGCGTGTTCCTGCAGCGCGGTAGTCAGAGCTTCTTTCCAGCGCGTTACCTGGCTGGCGGCAATCCACCACTGGTGGAAGTTAATGATGCCCGTCGGCGTAGCGTCGGTGTCATAACCATCGAGTGCCAGGTCCGCGCGCCGGGCATAGCCCACGCGCTTCAGGTAGGAGAAAGGATTGCGAAAGGAGCTTAGCTCAGCCAGTGCGTTAGCCCGCTTGCGGGCGGCACCGCGGCGGTCGAGCTCCGGCGGGCGCACGTCGATGACCTCTACGCCGGCGCTGACATGGCGGCCGCCGGGGCTGCGGATCACTAGGCGGTCCAGGATGACCAGCGGCAAAGCGCGCGATAGGCGCAGGCGGGCAAAGCCCGCTGACAGCGGCCGCAGGTGCGCTTCTATCCCGGCGGTACCGCAGTGGACCACGAGGTTATCGGGCAGTTCATCAAGCGCGGTGCCAAAAGTGCGGTGGACGTCCACGGTATCGACGCCGCGCCACGCATCGGGGCTCAGCAGCAGGTCACCGCGGTGTATATCGGTGGCATCGACCCCGCGCAGGTTGACCGCGGCACGTGTTACGGGGCCCAAGGATTCCTGCTCGGTATTTTCGCTATGCAGGCCGCGGATCTCCACGCGCTTGTCCCCTGCCGCGGTGGAGAGCACCAGGGCATCGCCGGTGCGCAGCGTGCCAGCACTCAGCGTCCCGGTCACCACGGTTCCCGCGCCCTTGACGCTAAAGGCGCGGTCGATCCACAGGCGCACCGGGGCGTCTGTGTCGGGTGCGGGCACGCGGGCCACCAAGTCATCGAGCGCCCCGCCAAGATCCGCCAGGCCCTCGCCGGTGTGGGAGGAGACGGGGATAATGGGGGCATCGGCAAGCGGCGTGGCAGAAAACTGCGTGCGCACCTGGGCGGTGACCTCCGCGCGGCGCTTTTCATCGGCGCGGTCGCTGCGGGTCAGGGCGATAATGCCGTGCTCGATGCCCAGCGCGTGCAGCGCGTCGCGGTGGTCGGTGGATTGGGCCTGCCAGCCTTCGTCCGCGGCAACCACGAAGAGCACCACGGAGGCAGGCCCCACCCCGGCGAGCATATTGCCAAAGAACTTTTCGTGGCCGGGGACATCGACAAAGGCCACGTCCGCACCGGAAGGCAGCGACGTCCACACAAAGCCTAAGTCAATGGTCAGCCCGCGGCGCTTTTCCTCGGCCCACCTATCCGGATCCATGTCCGTTAAGGCGCGCACCAGGCTGGACTTGCCGTGATCGACGTGGCCGGCGGTCGCGATGACGTACACCTACATCACCGCCCGGATAGCCGCGATGAGCACCTCGTCCTGAGCTTCAGGCACGCAGCGCACGTCAATGAGACAGCGGCCTTGGTGCTGGCGCGCCACCACCGGCGGGGTGTGCCGTCGCAGCTTTGGCGCAAGTTCCTCCGGCAGGGATACCGCGACGCCGGGCAACGGGTACTCGGGGGCTCCTCCCCCGCCCACGCGACCAGCGTGGTCAACAACCTCGCCACCCACCGCCGCGGCGATGGCCTCGGTGCGCGCGCGGTGGCGCGCCGGGTCAAGGTGGAGGGCCTGCTGCACCGCATTGGCGGGCGTCGTGATAGCCGCCTCCAGGGCATTAAGCCGCAGCTTATCAATGCGCACCGACCGCGCCAACGGGTGCTTTTTCACCGCCGCAATCGCGTCCTTAGTGCCCAACAGGATCCCGGCCTGCGGCCCACCCAAAAGCTTATCGCCAGAAGCGATGACGATATCCGCCCCGGCCTTCAGCTGCGCGTGAATATCGGGCTCGTCTGGCAGCACCGGATCGTGGGTGAGCAAGCCCGAGCCGAGATCCACGATGAGGTGTGTACCCTGCTTCTTCGCCAGCTGCGCCAGCTCGCCCACACCCACCGACGAGCTAAACCCCTCTATCCGAAAATTGGACGGGTGCACCTTCAAAATCGCACCGGTCTCCTCCCCCAGCGCGCCTTCATAATCGTGCAGGTGCGTCCGGTTGGTCGCACCCACCTCGCGCAGGCGCGTCGCGGTGGATTCAATAAGCTCCGGCAGGCGGAACCCCGCGCCGATTTCTATCAGCTCGCCACGCGAGATGATGACCTCTTTGTCCGGGGCCAGCGCGGCCGTGGCCAGCAATAAGGCCGCCGCACCGTTATTGACCACCAGCGCGTCCTCCGCGCCGGGGCAGGCCGCCAAAAGCGCCTGGGTGGCACCGGCACCGCGCCGGGACGAGCGCCGCCCGGTGTCTAGGTCCATTTCCACGTCGGTATATCCGGCCGCGTCCTGCAACGCGTCGATCGCGGCTGCGGGCAGCGGGGCGCGGCCCAAGTTCGTATGGATAATCACGCCGGTGGCGTTGATGACCGGCTGCAAGGAATGGGTGCTGTGGTCTGCCAGCCTTTGCACTATTTCTTCCTCCACGCCGGCAACGGGCACCTCCCCGCGGCGGGCGGCGGAGAGCACGCCTTGAATCGTGGCGCGGATGGCGTGTTCGGCGAGTGTCTGCCGCGCGCTTTCTACCACGGGGAGCCGCAAGAGCTCATCCATGCGGGGTAAATTCCGGCGGGGATCACGGGCATTATTCGCGGGGCGACCAGCGTTATGGCTCGGCACTCGTTTTCCTCCTTGCACGCTTTTGGCGGAGACGGACAGGAATCGAACCTGCCAGACCGAGATGCTCGGCCTCACCGGTTTTGAAGACCGGGGCGCCCACCAGGACACGTACGCCTCCGCCTGGCTACTTTACAGATCCCGCGCGCGGCCCACCGCCGCCGCCCCACCACTTTCCGGCGGGTAAAATGACCACCATGACGGAGCAGATTAATCTAACCTCTTTCGCCGCCGGTGGCGGCTGCGCCTGCAAGATTCCCGCCGGGGAATTGGAATCGGCGGTAGAAGGGCTCATCGGCAAGGCCGATCCTAATGTCTTGGTCGGCCTCGACGATGGCGATGATGCCGCAGCGGTCAAGATCGACAACGGCGTCGCCGTGATTTCTACCGCGGACTTTTTCACCCCCATGGTCAATGACCCCTATACCTGGGGCCAGATCGCCGCAGCCAATGCGCTATCTGATGTCTACGCCATGGGTGGCACCCCCATTACCGCCATCAACCTCGTGGGCTGGCCCAATGAGAAGCTCGGCCTAGGCGTCCTGCGCGAGGTGCTGCACGGCGGCATGGATAAGGCCACCGAGGCGGGCATTTCCATTACCGGCGGCCACTCCATTACCGCCCCGGAGCCCTTGTACGGCATGGCGGCGACGGGCATCGTCGATCCCGATAAGCTCATGCGCAACGATGCCGCTGAGGCCGGGTTGCCCATTACGCTGACCAAGCCCATCGGCGTGGGCATTTTGAATAATAAGCACAAGGCCACCGGCGAGGTATCCCTGGCCGCCATCGATTCCATGACCGCGCTCAACCGCCAGGCCGCCCAGGATGCAGTCGCCGCCGGTGCGCGCGCGGCCACCGATATCACCGGCTTCGGGCTACTCGGCCACCTGTACAAGATGTGCCGCGCCTCCGGGGTGTCGGCCGAGCTGGACTTTTCCGCCGTGCCCACCGTAGACGGTGCCACCGACGCCCTCGCGGAGGGCTTCATCCCGGGCGGCTCGCGCCGCAACCTGGATTGGGTGCGTCCACACCTGCAGCCCTCCTCCCTCTCGGAGGAAGAGCTAGTGCTGCTTGCCGATGCCCAAACCTCCGGCGGCCTCCTCATCATCGGCGAGGTCCCGGGCTACCCGGTCATCGGTCGCACTAAGCCGCTTTCTAACGATGCCTACATCACCATTTCCTAAGATGAAACACCGTATTTTTAGCCTGCCCCTTGCCACCCTCGCCCTCGGCGCGGGCCTTGTCGCCTGCGCCGACGAGACCACCAACCGCAGCTGCTCGCCTATCGAATTATCGGAACTGCGCACGTCCCTGCCAGACACCCTCATAGGCGCTAACCAGGATCCCGATTCCACCAGCGATGAGGATGACTCCTTCTCCGTGCTCTACGGCGGCGATTCGCCGGAGAAGGTTAGCGTGCTGGGCACGAAATACGAGTCCGATAATGAGGCCGTGTGCCCCGATGACCCAGATGCGGCGGCGGAGCGCTACTTGGAGCTGGTCAATGAGGACATCGATAAGCAAAATGCCGCCCAAGGCCGCGCGGGAAATGAGTACAAGCCATTCGATTTCACCGCCGCGGACCGGCATTTTTACTGCTCGGCCTGGGAAGTCGAGGATGCCATCTCGACCACCTGCGTGACCACGGTGCATGACGCGGCAGTGAACTATTACCTCCACCGCGATTCCGAGTCCCTGGAGGCCGAGAAATCGCGCATGCAGGAGATCGGCGAAGAACTCGCCGATTCCTTTGCCAACCTCGACTAAGCCTGGCTAGCCCTCTCTAGCCTGCGCTGAGCACGTCGGTGGCAAGCCCTTGCTCGCGCCGGCGCCGCTCCGCGCGGCGCTTTTGCGGACCCATCGTGGTGGCCGGGTTCTTGACCGCCTCCAAGCCCGCGTTGAGCACGCCAAAGCGCGTGCACGCGGATCCGGCCATCAAGGCCAGGCCCGAAGCCACGGATACGGCGCGGGACTTCGTCGCCGCCGCCACCGCGCTGCCCACGCCGCCAGCGGCAATCAAGTATTCCGAGGCGCGCATGAGCTTTCCCGGGGTGCCGTGATGCAATTCCTCGCGCGGCTCAGGCTCCATATTGTTTTCTAGCACCTTCGTCGCCGCGATATCGCTGGCCGCGGCCGCCATGCCCAAGGCGCGGGCGGGACCGGCGTATTTCACCGGGGTGGTGACCATGGCCAAGCCAGAGGCCGCTGCCGAGGCAGAGGATACAAAGACATAGGGCAGGTGCCGCTTCATGTCATTCCACACCGGGTTGGACGTATTGGACAGCAATACCGCCGTATATCCGGCTAGCGGGCCACCGAGCACACCGGTTATCACCCCGGCCGGAGTCGCGGCCTTGCCCAGGCTCGCGCGCAGCCACTTCGGCAGCGGCAGCTTCCGCTTGGTCGCGTTATCAACCTCTACCACAGCCGGAATCGCCGCCGCGGTGGAAAAGCCCGCAAGCAGCCAGGATCCGAGCGACATTGGCGAGGTCACCTTGAAGACGCGGAACATATTCAACGCGCGCTCCGGCCGGCCCAGATCCAAAATCAAAAAGACCGAACCGGCGGCCGCCGCGCCAAAGGCCGCTACCCGCGTGGTCCGGCGCAAAGGTGCGTTGCCTGCGGCCTGTGCACCGGTGGCGAGAAGGCCCGAACCGCCGGCAATGCCGCCCAAGAAGAAATACCCACCGATGGGCCACTCCCACGGCGGGGCCTTGACTACCGGCCTGCCGTAATAGGAAGAAAACTCGAAGTCTTCGGCCATCCGCTCCTCTTTGGAGCCATCCTGCGCACCCGCACCCGGGCGCTTGCGCTTCTTTTTACGCTTCGGCCCATCGAAGTTGCGGTAGCGGTTCGGCCGCTCCGGCTGCGGTGGCCGGTACTCATCAAAACCGCTCATTTGCGCCCTCCAATCAAAAAGGAACCCGCCACGGCCAGCGCCATCCCGCCGATGGCCTTGGCCGCGGTCTTATACATACTCGGCAAATCCGCGGTGGGCACGCGCGGGTCCGGCGGCAGGCCATAGACCTCTGGCGAATCCAGCAATAAGAAGATAGAGCCGGTTCCGCCCACGCCATCGTTATCATTGGCGCCATAGAGCCGCGCCTCCGTTATGCCCTGTTCGTGCAGGACGCGCACGCGATCCCTCGCCGCGGCCAGCATGTCCTCATAGGTACCGAATTGGATGGAATCGGTGGGGCACGTCTTGGAGCACGCCGGCTGCTCGCCCTGTTTCAGACGGTCATAGCACATGGTGCACTTCTGAGCGACGCCCACATTCTTAATCGGCATCGCCTCGCCCGGCGTGTGATCCGCGCCTTGGGGCTTGCGCTGCTTGAGCTTTTTCAGCACATTAATGTCGGCGTGTGAATTATCCTGATAATCCACGGTCGCGGTCTTATCGTATTTCAGCGACACCCCACCATCATCGCGGCGTTCGATGACGCCAAAGGGGCACCCCGCCACGCAGGTTCCGCAGCCATTGCACACATCATCTTGGACAACCACGGTGCCAAACTCGGTGCGGAAGAGCGCGCCCGTGGGGCACACGTCCAAACACCCTGCATGCGTGCAGTGCTTGCAGACATCCGAGGACATCAACCACCGGAACGTATCCGTATCCGGCGGAGTGGTATCGACCTCGTCCGGCTTTCCACCGATGGTGGGCATGCCCAGAGAAATAAGCTGTTTTCCCTCTTCGCGCGCCATCTCAATGCGGTCATTGTTTTGTTCCACAAAGGCTACGTGCCGCCACGTATTAGCACCCAAGGCACCGGTGTTGTCATAGGAATCACCGGTGACGTCATATCCTTCTACCGGGTTGCGGTTCCATTCCTTGCACGCCACCTCGCAGGCCTTGCAGCCGATGCACACGGACGTATCGGTGAAAAAGGCCATGCGGCGGTAGGAATCATAGCCGTGCCGGCCCGCGTCCTCGGTCAGTAGATTAGTCATTTACTTACCTTCTTCGCCTTTACTTGCCGTTTCATCATCACTACTATCCGCGCCAAGTTGGCCATGCTTTTCGGGCTCCGGGTTATAGGTAAACGAGTCCGGAACCGACAACAAATCATTGCCGGAATCCACGCTTAACTGCGCCCGCTCTTGGTACTGCTTGAGCAGCTTCAAGCGGCCTTCTCCCCTCGGCCTGCGGCCCGGCTGGATATCGCAGGCACCAATCTTCGAGTTCTGAATGAACACATTCGGCTCGAGGGTAAGGCCCAAGAGATCGTTAGCGCCGTCGCCTGCCACAGCGGTGGTCTCGGACTCGCCGTAGTGGAAGGGCAGGCCAATCTGGTGGAATTCTTCCCCATTGATCTTCAGCATCTGCATGCGATCGGTGACCAAAACCTGCGCCTCAATCACACCGCGCGGCGAGATAATCGTCGCCCACTCGCCATTTTCCAGGCCGCGCTTTGCGGCCAAGTCCTTATCCACCTCGCAGAATAGGCCCGGCTGCAGCTCCGCCAGATAAGGCAGGCGGCGCGACATCGCACCCGAGGTGTACATCTCCGTGAGACGGTAGGTAGAAAATACAAACGGGAACACCTCCGCACCGGGCATCCCCGGTTCTGGGCGCTGCAGGTTATCCGGGCGTTTGATGGTCAAGCGCGTCGGCGATTGCTGCTGCTTATACAGCACGTTCGTAACCGGGGACTCCTGCGGCTCATAGTGGGTGGGCAAGGGGCCATCGGAAAGCCCGGAAGACGCAAAGAGCCAGCCGCGACCGTCCGCCTGCATGATGAAGGCGTCCGTGCCATCGAGGGCGTCTGGACCGACGGCATCGGCAGGAGCCTTGTACTCCGGCGACTTCGTCACTGGGAAGTCAGGGACGTCATCGCCTACCCACTTGCCCTGGGCCTCGTCCCACCACACGTACTTCTTGCGCTCGGACCACGGGGTGCCATCCGGCTTGGCCGAAGCGCGGTTATACAAAATGCGGCGATTAGCAGGCCAGACCCAGCCCCACTCGGGCGCAACCTCGTTCTGCTCCGAACCCGGGACCTTGCGCGCGGACTGGTTGACGCCATCCTTGTACACGCCGGTGTAGATCCAGCAGCCGCCGGAAGTCGTGCCGTCATTCTTCATCTCCACGAAGGAGGGCAAAAGCTCGCCCTTCTGTGGACCATCCAGGTAGTAGCCGTTGATCTCCTTGAGGACGTCCTCAGAGTTCGGCTCGCCTTCCTCATTTTCCACGTAATCCCACGTCACCTTCTGGAGCGGGAGATCGCGCGGATCAGTGGAATCGCGCAGGCGTTCCTTGAGCTTCTTACCCAGCTGGTAGAAGAACCACAGCTCGCTCTTGGCATCGCCTGGCGGCGGTGCCGCTTGGAAGCGCCACTGCAGCATGCGCTGCGTCTGGGTAAAGGTACCAGCCTTTTCCACGTGGGTGGCAGCGGGCATCAAGAAGACCTCGGTTTCGATGTCTTCCGTCTTCAGCTCGCCGTTTTTAATCTCCGGCGCGTCCTTCCAGAACGATGCGGTTTCGATTTCCTGGAAATCGCGCACAACCAGCCACTTCAGCGATGCCAAACCACGGCGCTGCATGCCACCATTGGACTGCGCCACCGCCGGGTTTTGGCCGAAGACGAAGTAGCCTTCCACCTGACCATTGAGCATGGCTTGCAGGGTTTCGTAGGTAGAATGCGCGCCGGAAATGCGCGGCATGAGGTCATAGCCCCAGTTATTTTCCTTGGTCGCCGCATCTCCCCAGTAGGACTTCATCAAGGACACGGCGTAATTCTCGCCAATCTGCCAGAAGCCCTTTTGGGACTCATCCCGGATCTCGTCCACAAATTCCGGCCACGTCTGCTTTTCCACGCTCGGCATGGGCAGGTAGCCGGGTAGGGAGTGGAAGAGAGTCGGGATATCGGTAGAGCCCTGAATGGAGGCGTGCCCGCGCAAGGCCATGATTCCCGAGCCCGGGCGGCCCACATTGCCCATCAAAAGCTGCAAAATGGCAGCGGTACGGATGAACTGCGCACCCAAGGTGTGTTGGGTAAAGCCCAAGGCATAGGCGAAACACGTGGTGTGTTCCGGATCGGAGTTCTGCGCAATGGAATCCGCTAGGTAGTAGAAGTCTTCCTGCGCGATGCCGCAGGTTTCTTCTACCAGCTCAGGGGTATAGCGCGCATAGTGGCGCTTGAGAATCTGGAAGACCGAATTCGGGTGCTCCAGGGTGTCATCGCGCTCGACATTCCAGGAGGAACCTTCCGGCTTTTGCACGTACTGCCACGAATCGGTCACGTAAGTGCCGGTTTCCGGATTATAGCCAGAAAACAGTCCGTCCAGTTCCTCGGTGTCCTGGTAGTCCTCCGAGATAATCATCGGCGCATTGGTATATGCAACAACATAGTCGCGGAAGTACAGCTCATTTTGGAGCATATGGTTGATAACCGCGCCTAGCAGCACCACGTCGGTACCGCCGCGAATGCCAATGTGGCGGTTGGAGAACGCAGAGGTACGCGTATACCGCGGATCCACGTGGATAATGCGGGCACCACGCTTTTTGGCTTCTACGACCCACTGGAATCCCACCGGGTGGCACTCTGCCATATTCGACCCCTCGATGACGATGCAATCAGCATTCGCCATATCCTGCAGCGGTTGGGTTGCGCCGCCGCGGCCAAACGAAGTTCCTAAACTAGGAACTGTGGCGGAGTGTCATATGCGCGCCTGGTTTTCGAGCTGCACCGCACCGGCAGCGGTAAAAAGCTTCTTAATGAGGTAGTTTTCCTCATTATCCAAGGTCGCGCCACCAAGGCCAGCGACACCCATCGTGCGGTTTAGAGTCCGCCCCGAGTCATCGGTGTCTTGCCAGCCCTTCCGGCGCGCCTCCAAGAAGCGATCCGCGATCATGTCCATCGCGGTGTCTTCATCCAGCTCCTGCCACTCGGTGGAGTGCGGTGCGCGGTAATTAATCTTGGTCAATCGCGTTGCGGAATTGACCAACTGCTCCGATGCCGAGCCCTTGGGACACAAACGCCCGCGCGAAATCGGCGAATCCGGATCGCCCTCAATCTGGATGACTCGGTTATCTTTGACGTATACGCGCTGGGCGCAACCAACCGCGCAATATGGGCACACGGATTGCACCACGCGGTCAGCTTCTACCGTGCGCCCGTGCTTTTCCTTACTCTTGGTTGATTGCGTATTGATATCCCTGCCAAAGGGATCGCCGCTACGCAGCTGGCGCACGACCGGCCAGTTGAGAGGACTTAAGCGAGACATGACTTTAAATCTATATTTGGGCGGAAAAATTCTCTAGCAAGGTGACCCTAAGCGTTTTTCGCAACTGCGCTGATCGCGCATTCCACACCCTGTACGACGTCCGTAAGCTCCAGCATCGGGCTGTTTTCTTTATTCTGCTCCTTAATAAACGGTACGTGGATAAAGCCTGCTTTTACCTGCGTATCTTTGAAATGGTGCAACAGGCCATAGAGCAGGTGGTTGCACACAAACGTTCCCGCGGTGGTCGAGACCCGTGCCGGAATCTCAGCCTCCTGAATCGCTGCGACCATTGCCTTAACCGGCAGGGTGGAAAAGTATGCGGCCGGGCCGCCTTCAACCACTGGTTCATCGATTGGCTGGTTGCCCGCATTATCCGGTATGGAAGCATCCGCTAAGTTGATGCCTACTCGCTCCGGAGTGATATGGCTGCGCCCGGCGGCTTGCCCCAGGCAGACCACCGCGTCTACCCCTTCTTTCTCGGCCACAGCAATTGCCTGCTTCAGTGCTTCACCGAACACCGTGGGCACAGGGCGCTTGATAATCTGCGCGCCGCCGATTTCATCCGGCAGCTTATCGAGCGCGCGTTCCGTAGGGTTAATTTCTTCGCCACCAAAGGCATCAAATGCAGTTACCAGAATCTTCATCATTTCAGTATGGCAGATGACGGTGCTCCGCTGCTTCGATTCAGAGCTGTCCTTTTAGTTTGCGCATAGTACCCGCCCTTGCCGCTCACCGGAGGCGGCTTTTTACCAGGGCCCTGGGCTCGCGGTGAGCGCGAAGGTAAAGAGGACGAATTCGAGCGGACGAGCAGCACACTAAATCGAAAGTTAAGATGCATTTCCCCATACCCTTCCCCTTCGCGCTCACGGGAGATAGGCGAGCCAACCGAGATGATTCTCGCGGTGAGCGCGAAGGGCGGGGTTGCAGGATGAGGATTGAAGCGCGCGGGTTATAGAGCGCGGTGTGAGCGAAAGCATGAGTAGATACTGAACTGCTTTGTCTACAAAGCGGTCATAACAAATCTCCTGCTGCAAACGGGTCCCTTTTTCTTCATGGTTTGACGCGTGGAATAAAGTAAGACTGGTCAAAGTTGAACAGCACCGTACTCAACAAATAGTCAGACCTGTTCATTTTATTTCTAAAGGACGTTCTATGACACAAAAAGTTTCCTCTCGCTCCAAACTTCCTAGCTGGGCAACGGGGTTTGGCGCGCAAGTCATTGCGGGCCTTATTATCGGCCTCATCCTGGGACTGATCGCATCTGGGATGAATACCGATCCTGACAACCCAGGGTGGTTGACCAACCTGCTCAGCGGTGTCGGTGGTGCCTATGTCCAGCTATTGAAGGTCATGGTTCCGCCGCTTATCTTCGCCGCGGTGGTCACCTCTGTGGCTAACCTGCGCAAGGTTGCCAATGCCGCATCCTTGGCCATTTCTACGTTGGTGTGGTTCGCCATTACGGCGTTCTTCTCCGTCATCGTGGGCATCGTCGTGGCATTAGTCATGAAGCCCGGTGCTGGCACGAGCGTCGATGCATCCGCTGCAGAGGATCCGTCAAGCGTTGGTTCGTGGACTGCCTTCTTTGAGCAGCTCCTGCCACAAAACTTCATCGGTCTTACGGCCTCTGCCAGCGATGGCGAAATATCGCTGAACTTCGGTGCGCTTCAGCTGCTAGTTATTTCCTTGGCCATTGGTATTGCCGCCGTACAGACCGGTAAGGCAGCCGATCCGTTCCTGCACTTTACGGAGTCCTTCCTCAAGGTCATCCAGAAGGTCCTGTGGTGGATTATCCGCCTGGCGCCGATTGGTACCGCAGCGCTTATTGGTAAGGCCGTTGCTACCTACGGCTGGGACGCACTTGGCTCTCTGGGCAAATTCGTCTTGGCAATGTATGTGGGCCTGGCAATCGTCTTCGCCGTGGTTTACCCAGCAGTACTGAAGTTCAACAATATTTCGGTCACGGGTTTCTACAAGCGCATTTGGCCGGTAACGTCCTTGGGCTTTGTCACCCGCTCCTCTATGGGTGTTATGCCCGCGACGCAACGCTTCAGCGAACGTGCCCTGGGCGTTCCCACCGAGTACGCGTCCTTCGCAGTGCCACTCGGTGCTACTACGAAGATGGATGGCTGCGCCTCCGTCTACCCTGCTGTTGCTGCGATTTTCGTCGCGCAATTCTATGGCGTGGACCTAGACTTCACGCAGTACCTACTCATCATCTTCGTCTCCGTTATTGGTTCTGCGGCTACCGCCGGTACCACTGGCGCAACGGTTATGCTCACGCTGACCCTTTCCACGTTGGGCCTGCCATTGGCCGGCGTCGGTTTGCTGCTGGCCATTGAGCCCATCATTGATATGGGCCGCACGGCGCTCAACGTCACGGGTCAGGCATTGTGCGCGACGGTCGTCGCCAAGCGCGCGGGCATCCAGAACCAAGAGGTCTGGGATGAAGCCGAGAATGGCGTCAAGCACATCATGGAGGAAGACTCCGACGAGGAAGTAAGCGTCAAGGCTTAATAAAACGAAAATAAAGGCCCAGGGCACAACGCCTTGGGCCTTTATTTATTGCCGGAATGGAAGTGGGCGGCGATGTGCAACGCCGGCCGGCTCCACGTGGATAAATACGCTGCATCCGGCGAAAAGCTCGTCGAGGGCGACTTCGACGTCATCGGCAATCTCATGCGAGTAGAGTACGCTCCAGTCCGCCGGCACCTCCATAGTCAGGTAGACCATTCTTTGCCTGCCGGAGGCTACCGTGCGCCGATCCGTGAAAGTCACGGACTTTTCTTTTTCCAGTTCAGCTAAGAGATCCCAAATTTGATCTTGCTCTTCTTGCGGAAGGGCCTCAGAAAGCAGGCTGCTGACGGAGTCGCGCAAAATCTTAAATCCCGTCCACAAGATATTGATGCCAACGGCCAAGGCCACTAGCGCATCAAGCCACAACCAGCCCGTGAGATACACCGCAGCCATGCCGACGAGAACGCCGGCGGAGGTCCACACATCCGTAATCAGATGGTGCCCATCCGCATTTAGCGTCGCAGACCGGTAGCGCTTGCCCGCCTTAATCAGGGCCAAACCGACGCCCAGATTAAGTATCGAGGACAATAGCGACAGCGCTAAGCCCCAACCGCCTTCCTCAACGGGCTGGGGAGTAAAGAGGCGTTGGACTGCGGTGTAGATGATGGCCCCTGCTGCGAGGAAAATCATTGCCCCTTCTACCAACGCGGAAATATACTCCGCCTTGCCGTGGCCAAAGTGGTGATTATCATCGGCAGGCTTGGCGGCAATGCGCAAGGCACAATAACCCGCAATGGCTGCCACGAGGTTCACGAGGGATTCGAGGGCATCAGAGAAGAAACCAACCGAGCCCGTCAGCCATGCTGCCAGAGATTTCAGGACAATTGTCGCCACCGCCGCGGCGATGGACAACATCATAAAGCGCTCTAAAATACGCTGCTCAGAACTTAAAGAAGACAAGGTCTACTACTCTCCCTTCGGCAACCAGAATCAGTCCGAAGGTCTCGTTCGCATCGATGCCTCGATGCTGAGTGGCCGGGCTTTTAAGCCAGTGTGTCGACCAGTCATCGCGGCGCACGCGGGCGCCGTAGGAACTACTCCCCTTCTGGGTTCATAGGTTAGCAGACGGCGAGAATCCTTAAACATTCAACCAAATCCATGATCCGCCCTAGGGAACGCAAGGAGCCCATATAGACGAAAAATCTCCCTACGAGCCAGAGGGTTTCTCGCGCTCTGGCTCGTAGGGAGTAATTAAGGCTTTAGCCTAATTTAGTGCTGACCCTCTGCGAACTCTTCGACCAACTTAGCGTTGAATGCAGGCAGGTCATCCGGGGTACGGGAGGAGACCAAGCCCTGGTCGCAGTGGACCTCTTCGTCAACCCAGGTAGCACCTGCATTGCGGAGATCGGTCTGCAGGGACGGGAAGGACGTCAAGGTACGACCCTTGAGAGCGTCTGCATCGGCTAGAATCCAGCCGCCGTGGCAGATAGCGCCCAAGGGGCGGTCCTCGCCCATGTGCTTGCGCACGATGCTAACGGCTGCCTCGTCCAAGCGGATGAGGTCTGCGTTATTGGTGCCGCCAGGCAAGATGATGCCGTCGAAGGTCTCACCCTCGGAGTCCTTGGTCGTAGCATCAACGTTAATCTCGGTACTGTTCTTGCCCGTAATGGTGCCGGCCTTAGGCGCCAAAACCTTCACGGTAGCGCCGGCCCTCTGCACGGCCTCTAGCGGAGAGGTCAGCTCGGAGTCTTCAAAGTCATTCGTAGCAATGATTGCAATCGTCTTGTTTTCTAGCTCAGCCATTATTATGACCTCCTTATTGTTGTTGGGTACACAGATAGGGTAACTCTAAATTCGCGTGCTCGCCACGTTCCCTACCGCGACCTGCAACAAGCTAGGATTTAGCCACCGATCTTGAAGTCACACACGTCGCCATCGTGCATGATGTAGTCCTTACCTTCTTGGCGGACCTTGCCGTTGGCGCGCGCCTCGGCCATGGAGCCTGCGGCAACAAGATCATCGAAGGAGACGATTTCGGCCTTGATGAACTTCTTTTCAAAGTCGGTGTGAATTACACCGGCAGCCTGGGGCGCAGCAGCGCCTTGCTTAATGGTCCACGCGCGGGCTTCCTTTTCACCAGCGGTGAGGTAGGTCTGCAGTCCCAAGGTGGAGAAACCGGCCTTGGCCAAGGTAGCCAAGCCGGGCTCTTCTTGGCCTACTGCCTCGAGCAGCTCGCTTGCCTCGTCCTCATCCAGCTCCAAGAGCTCGGACTCGGTTTGTGCATCGAGGAAGACGCAATCTGCTGGGGCGACGAGCTGGCGCAGTTCGTCCTTCTTGGCGACATCGGTAAGCACAGCCTCGTCCGAGTTAAAGACATAGAGGAAAGGCTTAGCCGTCATCAGGTGCAGCTCGCGCACGAGGGAAAGATCAATCTCGCCGGACTTGGCGGCGGCGAAGAGGGTGCGGTCATCCTCCAGGATTTCCTGCGCCTTCTTGGTGGCCTCCACCACCGGGGCCAAGTCCTTATTCTTCCGGGCATCTTTTTCTAGGCGCGGCAGGGCCTTCTCGATGGTCTGCAGATCCGCCAGAATCAGCTCTGTATTAATAACGGAAATGTCATTGCCGGGATCTACCTGGCCATCAACGTGGATGACGTTGTCATCAGAAAAGGCGCGGACCACCTGGCAGATAGCGTCGGCCTCGCGGATATTGGCTAGGAAGGCGTTACCCATACCCTCGCCCTGCGAGGCACCTGCGACGATGCCGGCAATATCCACAAAGGACACGGTCGCTGGCAAGATGCGCTCGGAGTTGAACATCTTAGCGAGGGTGTCCAAACGGGGATCCGGCAGCTCCACCAAGCCGACGTTGGGCTCGATGGTGGCGAAAGGGTAATTAGCCGCCAAGATTTCGGAACGGGTCAGGGCATTAAACAAAGTGGACTTGCCCACATTGGGCAAGCCGACGATTCCTAGTGTAAGACTCACGGGGCTAATCCTAACGCACCTACCGCGTTATGAGGCAAGATGGTGGGGTGAGTTCTGATAAGCAACCAACACCCGAAAAGCCGCAGGCGAGCCCGGGCGATAAAATGGACGGTGACTTCGACACCAGCCAATTGGACGACGTATCGCCACACCCCCCGGGCAATCAGGTCGATCGCTCCGTCATTGCGGGCGAAATGGTGAAATCGACCTCCCTGTGGGCCGTGCGCCTGCTGATAATTGGCGTTTTCCTTTTTGCGATCTATCACGTCTTGGGTAGCTTCTGGCAGGGCATCCTGCCGGTGCTCTTGGCTCTTATTATCTGTACCGTGCTTCACCCCATGGCGCGTTGGATGCGAACAAAAGGACTGCCCGCAGGCCTGGCGGCGATTGTGACGATCCTGCTCTCCTCGGCCGCCGTCGGTGGGCTTATCGCCTCGGTGGCGCCGGACTTCATGCGGCAATCCCAGTCGCTCTACCTGCAAACGGTCTCCGGCATCCAGCAGCTCCAAGTTTGGGCCCAGGGCCCACCCCTGAACCTCGATAGCGACGATATGAGCACCTATATCGACGAGGCCGCAGGCTGGTTGCAGGAACGTGCGGGCGTTATCGCCGGGTCTGTATTTACGGGCATCGGCAATGCCACCTCATTTTTCGTCACGGTGTTCATCGTCTTGGTGCTCACCTTCTTCTTCCTGAAAGACGGCACCAAATTCCTGCCGTGGCTGCGCGATGCCACCGGCCGGCGCGCCGGCTGGCATCTCACGGAATTGCTCACGCGCGCCTGGAATACCCTGGGCGGGTTCATTCGGGCACAGGCGGTTGTCTCGCTTATCGATGCCATCTTTATCGGCCTCGGCCTCGTGCTTATCGGCGTGCCCTTGGCGATGGCCCTGGCGATCATTACCTTCATCGCCGGCTTCATCCCGTTCGTCGGCGCCATTGTCTCTGGCGCGCTCGCAGTGGTTATCGCCTTGGTATCTTTGGGCTTTACCCAAGCACTGTTGGTCTTGGGCCTCGTTATTTTGGTCCAGCAGCTTGAAGGCAATGTACTCTCGCCGTGGCTGCAGGCAAAGGCCATGAACCTGCACCCAGTTATCGTTTTGGTCTCCGTCATCGTCGGCTCCGCGCTCTTTGGACTCATCGGTGGATTCCTGGCCGTGCCGACCGCCGCCATGATCGCGGTTGCCTATCGCTACGTGCAGGACATGATGAAGCTGCAGTCCGGGGAAAAACACTCCTCCGAGCTCAACTACTCCACCGTCGCGGGCTATCTCATCGGCCGCTATACCGAAGAGCAAGCGCAATACAAGCGCGAGCAATGGCGCAATGTTCCAGAACACGCCAGCCCCGATATCGCCGGCGCCGATGCGGCTTCCGATGGCGACTCCACCACGCTCGATGACTCCGTCGATGTCGATTCCACCCCGGAGGACTATGACGAGCCAAGCATGCGCTCCAACCTGCGCCGCGCGCGGGATGCCTTCGAAAATCTTTTGAACGGAGATTCGAATAAATAGTGTGCCGTGTCGGCAGCACGTGTCATAGTGGATTCCATGACATCCACTTTGCCCATGCTGCTGCTGTTTATCGGTCTCCTACTGGGTGCCGTTCTGGGATGGCTGGCCCACTCTCATTCCGCTTCCCGCTCCGCGCCGAGCGAGGAGCACCGGGCGCTGCAAGAATCCCAACGCCGCCAGGCCGAGCTGCAACCGCTAGAAAAGGCCATGGATAGGCTCGGATTCCAGCTACAAGAACTGGAAGAAGACCGCACCGCCCACTTAGCCTCCCTGTCCAGCCAAGTGCAGGCGGTGACCCGCACCTCGTCCCAACTCACGGAGCGCACGGATCAGCTCGTTACGGCCCTCCGCTCGCCCAATGTGCGCGGGCGATGGGGCGAGATCCAGCTAGAGCGCGTCGTCGAACTCGGCGGCATGAGACGGCACGTGGACTTCGATTCCCAAGTCTCTGCCCCCTTAAACGGCCGCATCGTGCGCCCAGATATGCTCATCAACTTGGCCGGTGGCAGGCATATCATCGTCGATGCCAAGGTTCCGTTCTCTTCATACCTCGATGCGCTAGAAACCGACGATCCAGAAGAACACGCCGGCTACCTGCGCCGCCACGCGCATCAGCTGCGCAGTCACATCCAGGCGCTATCCCACAAAGACTATATTGAGGCCTTCCAACCCACCCCGGAATTCGTGGTGCTCTTCGTACCCGCGGATCCTTTCCTCGATGCTGCGTTATCGGTCGATCCTGAGCTCATCGAATTCGGTTTTGAACGCAACGTCGTCATCGCGACCCCGAGCTCACTCTTCGCGCTCTTGCGCACGGTAGCTATGGGGTGGCACCAGGAAGATATTTCCGCCAAGGCAAAAGAAGTCCAACGCTTGGGACGTGAGCTCTATTCGCGGCTCAATACCCTTTCGGAGCACTATGGCAAGGTGGGCCAAGGACTCGAAAAGGCAGTAGAAGCCTATAATTCCACGCTCTCCTCGCTTGATTCGCGCGTGGGAGTGACCGCCCGCAAGCTGCACGAAATGGAGATTCCCGGCCGCACGAACAGAGCGCCGCGCGAGCCCTCCCCCATTGATACGTGGCCGCGCGGGACAAATTCTTCTTAAAATCTAGGCAGTTTTACTGCGTGGATATAGCCATTGGCCCGCGCCAGACGGTAGGATTTTGCGACGTGTCACTAGCCAAACAACGAAAGCCTACCGCCGCGCAAAGCCTGAGCATGCCGAGCATCTCGCTGCTGAAGGGCCTTGGGCTATTGGCGGCACTTTTGCTCACCGGCGCATTGATTTCCATTCTTGCCGGCTCCATAGGCTGGATGTACTTTGCCTTTCTCATCATCAGCTCCCTGCTCATAGCGCTCATCGTTGAGGAGCGGGGATTATTCCTGTCCATCGCGTCCATCCCCATTTTGTACGCGGTAACCGTGGTGACGGCGGGAATCTTCATCACCAAGTCCAATGCTCCGGAAGGCACCAGTTTTTCTAAAACGTCCCTGCTGACCTCCGTGTATCCGCTGGTCCAGAACTTCCTGTGGTTGCTTATCGCGGTTCTCGGCGCGACCGCAATCGGCGTCTTGCGCTGGATGCGCTTCCGCAAGGCCGCCCAACGTGCTGTGAATCAGCAAAAGGTCGCGCGGCGCGCGGACATGAAGCGGGATCGCCAGAACCGCGCTGAACGGCTTTCCGTGGCGGAACTCATGGCGCGCAATAGATCCGAAAACCCGCAGGCCCCCTCCCCACGCGCCTCCCGCCGCAGGTCGCACGCACAGGTGCAACCTCCGCGGAAGCCGCAGGACCGCATCCGCGGCCGCGACCGAGAAGAGCGCCGCCGCGAGCAACAGGCGGAACGCGAAAATCGCTTACAACCGGATCCGAATCGTCGCGCGGGGGACGTGATTCTACCGGCCCCCGAACCAGGTCCCACTTCCTCGACAAAAGACACTGCCAAGAAGCAGCGTTGGGACGATAACCTCTACGAATAAACTAAACCGTGAGCCCCGGCACTCTTTAAGAGGCCACCAGGCTCACGGTTGTTGTCGTTTTAGGCGTTGCAGCGCTAGGTGCGGGCAGGACGCAGATCGCGCGGCAGCGCGAAAGTAATGGATTCGGTGGAGGTGGTTACTTGCTCCACGTCATTAAAGCCGCGCTCATCCAAGTATTCGAGCACCTCGCGCACAAGAAGTTCTGGCACGGAGGCGCCACAGGTCACGCCAACGGTCTCTACGCCGTCTAGCCACGATTCATCGATCTCGTCGGCAAAATCCACCAAGTGGGAGTCGCGTGAACCCGCCTCGAGCGCGACTTCTACGAGGCGCACGGAGTTGGACGAGTTCTTAGACCCCACCACGATCATAAGGTCGCACTTCGGTGCAATGGCTTTGACGGACTCTTGCCGGTTTTGAGTGGCGTAGCAGATATCATCTGACGGCGGGTTTTCTAGGTGCGGAAAACGCTCACGCAGCTTATTGACGATGACAACGGTCTCATCCACCGAGAGTGTGGTCTGCGAAAGCCAGATGAGTTTCTCATCCTGCAGGTAGTCTGGCAGCTTGTCCACGCCGTCGACGCCATCGACCAGATGCGTAACATCGGGGGCCTCGCCCGCGGTGCCTTCTACCTCCTCGTGGCCTTCGTGGCCCACGAGGAGGATGTGGTAACCATCGCGCTCGAAACGCTGGGCTTCCTTGTGCACCTTAGTCACCAAGGGGCAGGTAGCGTCCAAGGTCAATTGCTTGCGCTCCTGCGCCTGATTGCGCACCGCCGGGGAGATTCCGTGGGCGGAAAAGACGAGGTGAGCACCCTCCGGGGCCTCGGCGGCCTCTTCAACGAAGATGACTCCGCGCTTGGCCAAAGATTCAACGACATAACGGTTGTGGACGATTTGCTTGCGCACATAAATGGGTGCGCCGTATTTTTCTAGCGCCTTTTCTACGGTCTCGACGGCGCGGTCCACTCCAGCGCAGTAACCGCGCGGTGCCGCGAGGAGAACATTTTTACCATCAGTCATGCCTCCCAGAGTATCGAAAGGTAAAGCAAAACAATAGTAAGGGCTATCCAGCAGGGAAAGCGCCCATCTAGGCCACCCAAGCGGGGCGCCACGTGCCTTGAGCACCTACACTAAAGGGCACCGTATGGCGCTGTAGATGGAAAGGGTGGCTGCGTGAATCAACCGGCAAATACTCCAGAGACCCCGTGGCCCGTGGGCCAGGTCAATGACCAGGTGAAGGGATGGATCGAGCGCCTTGGATACCTGTGGGTGGAAGGCCAATTAACGCAGATCAATTACAAGCCCACCTGGAAGCTGTCCTACCTCACCCTGCGCGATGTGCAGCAGGAAAAGTCGGTGCAATTGACCTGCTCTTCCTCAATGCTGCACAACTTGCCCACGCCGCTAAAAGATGGCGACCGCGTCATCGTACACGGCAAACCCGCCTTTTATGCTGGCCGCGGATCCTTTTCCCTGTGGACCACGGAGATCCGGCACGTGGGCATCGGCGATTTATTGGCGCGCATTGAAAAGCTGCGCGCGCAGCTTGCCGCAGAAGGCCTCTTTGATCCCGCGCGCAAGCGCCCGCTTCCCTACCTCCCGCAGAAAATCGGCCTGATTACCGGCCGCGGTTCTGCCGCCGAGCGCGATGTCATGGCGGTCGCCCGCGACAGGTGGCCGGCCGTGCAATTCCGGGTCATTAATACCGCGGTTCAGGGGGCGAATACCGTCCCCGAGGTGATTTCCGCCTTGCAGGAGCTCGACGCCGATGCGGAGATCGATGTCATCATCATCGCCCGCGGAGGCGGTTCCGTCGAAGATCTCCTTCCCTTTTCTGAAGAAGCCCTGCAACGCGCCGTCGTGGCCGCCAGCACCCCGGTGGTCTCCGCGATTGGCCACGAGCCGGATAGTCCGGTGCTCGATAACGTGGCGGATCTGCGCGCGGCGACCCCCACGGATGCCGCCAAGCGCGTGGTTCCTTCGGTGGCAGAGGAACGCGCGGTCATCGCTGAGGCGCGATCCCGCATGGCGGCGGCCTTGCGCGGCTGGGTAGAACGCGAGCGCCGTGGATTGGATAATATCCGCTCGCGCCCAGTGCTGGCAGATCCGATGACGCCCATCCGCGCTCGGCGCGAAGAGGTCGAGCGCATGCGCACGAGTATGCGCCGCGAACTGCGGGTGCTCTTAGACCGTGAGACCCGGCACGTGGAGTCCCTTCGCGCGCGGGTTTCTGCTTTAGGTCCTTCGGCGACGCTTGCCCGTGGGTATTCTATTGTCCAGGTCTTGCCCAAAGATGGCAGCGATCCGGAGGTCGTTAGCTCTTATGAGCAATCACCGCCCGGCGCGCAATTGCGCATTCGCTTGGGCGATGGTTCCATCACCGCCGTGTCCATGGCCTCCCAGGCCGCCGATTAGCCAGAAATAGTAGGAGAATTGCTGATGTCAGATGAAACCATTGGTTCCGGCCAGCCGGGCCAGGATGCTTTTACTCCCGTAGAGGAATTGAGCTACGAGCAGGCGCGCGATGAGCTCATTGAGACCGTCAAGATTTTAGAGCTCGGCCAGATGGGCCTGGACGAGTCCCTGAAGTACTGGGAGCGCGGCGAGGCGCTTGCTCGCACGTGCGAATCCCACCTGGATGGAGCCTCGAAGCGCGTGGAAGATACCCTCGAAAGGGCGGAAAACAACGAGCAGCAGGCCGAGGAGGGTGAAGAGTAGTGCAGATTTATGGTTACCCGGGAAAGCGGATTGATTTCGTATCCAAATCGGCATCGGCAGGCTCCATCATGGGCGGCGATTCCCGCGCGCTGGTAGAGGAGTTCTTCGGGCCGGCGCATACCAGCACCCAGGTTTCGGGCACCGAGGAGGAACTGAGTTACTTTTCCCAGTCCATCGTGCTGCTGCTTGCCGATGCCCAGGTGGTCCAAGTCTCCATCTACCCGCAGCGTTCTCAGCGCGAGCGCGTGGATGTCTACCTAGAAAAGACGCGGCTGAGCGGCCTGGATGCCGCTGGCTTAGAAGAAGCCACCGGTAATACTGAAGGAATCACGGTGGAAGCGGACTCCGAGGGGCTCAGAGAGGTTACTTTCCGCTTATAGGCTTGGCCTTGATAAAGGCCTCGGTGGCGGCGGCGAATTCTTCATCGGGGGCCGCGCCGGAGATGATGAGGCGGGCATCGCCCAGGTCAACAATCCACAAGCGGCGCACCGAATCGTCATCGCTTGCCAGCACGCGCACCTGGTGGTCGGCTACCTCGCGAGTAGAGTTCAGCCCGCGGTAGTTCGCGTCGTATTTTTCGCCCGCGTCTTCTGCAGAAACCTGGGTTTGGGTGGATTCCACGTAAGTTCCATCTGCGGTGAGCCAGCTGACGACGGTGGCTGTCTCGCCGCCTAGCTGCGAACGGCGGGCCGCATTGGCCTGCCAGCCTTCGGGCATCTGGGGATCTCGGATGGCGCCAACACCGGCGCGGGCCTGCGTATCCAGGAAGGTCTCCTCGTCTACCTCTTGAACCGGGCCTTGCGCCGTTTCCGGATTCACCGAGCAGAGCCCGGTTGCGCCCACCACGAGCAACATCATGACCACCACTACGGAAAGGGACAAAATGATGTCGCGAGCGCCTTCGAAAATCTTCGGTCTTTGTTCTGCTGCCACGCGCCTTAGTATCGCATGAGCCGACGTGAAAGTGCCACATGCCTCCCGCGTGCGCACATTCGCGCCGATAATGCTGCCCCTGACAAGGAAAATCCCCACAAAAGGGGCCCCAAATCGGACCTATTGGTGCCAAAAAGTGCCAGAATAGGAAAAGTAGAACACTAAGCGCGTGGGAATTACCCCCACGGTGAGAAAACATGGAAGGCAACCACTACACATGTCCGAAAATACTTCTTATTTGCCCGACCGTAACCTGGCCATGGAGCTGGTGCGCGTGACCGAAGCCGCCGCCTTAGCCTCTGGCCGCTGGGTTGGTCGTGGCATGAAGAATGAGGGCGATGGCGCGGCAGTCGATGCCATGCGCAAGCTGATTAACTCCGTGGCGATGAAGGGTGTCGTCGTCATCGGCGAGGGCGAAAAGGATGAGGCCCCGATGCTCTTCAACGGCGAGGAGGTCGGCACCGGTGAGGGCGCGGCGATGGACATCGCCGTGGACCCCGTGGACGGCACGCGGTTGATGGCTGAGGGCCGCCCCAATGCCATTTCCGTAATCGCCGCCGCTGAGCGCGGCACCATGTATGACCCGTCCGCGGTCTTCTACATGGAAAAGATCGCCGTGGGCCCCGAGGCCGTCGGTTCCATCGACATCAACCAGTCCGTGCAGTGGAATATCGAATCTGTTGCCAAGGCAAAGGGCCTGCGCACCGCCGATATCACCGTGGTGGTATTGGACCGCCCGCGCCACGATAAGCTCATCCAGGAGATCCGCGAGGCAGGCGCCAAGGTGCGCCTTATCATGGACGGCGATGTGGCAGGCGCCATCGCTACCTGCCAGGATTCCAACTCCATCGACATGATGATGGGCATTGGCGGTACCCCTGAGGGCATCATCACCGCCTGCGCCATGCGGTGTATGGGCGGCGAAATCCAGGGCAAGCTGTGGCCAAAGGATGAAGAGGAAGCGGAAAAGGCCCGCGCCGCAGGCCACGACTTGGATAAGGTCTTGGGCACCAATGACTTGGTCTCCTCCAAGAACTGCTACTTCGCCGCCACCGGCGTGACCAACGGTGACATGCTGCGCGGTGTCTCTTACCGCAATAACGGCGCCTCCACCCGTTCGCTGGTCATGCGTTCCAAATCCGGCACCATTCGCTACGTCGATTCCTTCCACAAGCTGGCTAAGCTGCAGGAATACTCCGTCGTGGACTACTCGGACCCCACCAAGAACTAAACCTCACCCCCAAATGGCGGGGCAGGCTCGGGCTTTTCGCCCTCTCACTTTTAGCTTTTCGCCATACTGGGGGTAGACGCACACAATCAATTAACCGAGGTGATTTTCATGACCGAATACCGTACCGAACATGACACTATGGGCGAGGTTAAAGTTCCCGCCGATGCCCTGTGGCGCGCACAAACCCAGCGCGCGGTAGACAACTTCCCCATCTCCGGCCGCGGCTTGGAAGATGCGCAGATCCGCGCGCTCGGCCTGCTCAAGGCTGCATGCGCACAGGTCAACAAGGATTCCGGCAGCCTGGATGCAGAAAAGGCTGATGCGATTATCGCCGCCGCGAAGGAAATCGCAGAAGGCAAGCACAACGATGCCTTCCCCATTGACGTCTTCCAGACCGGCTCCGGTACCTCGTCCAATATGAACACCAACGAGGTCATCGCTTCCTTGGCACATAAGCAGGGCGTCGAGGTCCACCCGAACGATGACGTCAACATGGGCCAGTCCTCCAATGACACCTTCCCCACCGCTACCCACGTGGCGGCTACGGAAGCTGCCGTCAGTGACCTCATTCCGGGCCTGAAGGTCCTGCACGAGTCCTTGACCAAGAAGGCGAAGGAATTCGCGGACGTCGTCAAGGCCGGCCGCACCCACCTCATGGACGCCACCCCCATCACCCTGGGCCAGGAGTTCAGCGGCTACGCCCGCCAGGTGGAGCTCGGCATCGAGCGCATCGAGGCTACCCTCCCGCGCTTGGGAGAGCTCGCCATCGGCGGTACCGCCACCGGTACCGGTCTGAATACCTCCGCCGAGTTCGGCGGCAAGGTGACCGAGGAGCTCAAGAAGCTCACCGGCGTTGAGAACCTCAAGGAAGCAGAAAACCACTTCGAGGCACAGGCTAACCGCGATGGCCTCGTAGAGTTCTCCGGCGCCATGCGCTCGGTGGCCGTGTCCTTCAACAAGATTGCCAATGACCTTCGGATGCTGGGCTCCGGCCCGCTGACCGGCTTGGCAGAAATTCACCTGAAGGACCTGCAGCCTGGTTCCTCCATCATGCCGGGCAAGGTCAACCCGGTTATCCCTGAGGCAGTCACCATGGTGGCCGGCCAGGTTGTGGGCAATGACGCAGCCGTTGCCTTCGGTGGCGCACAGGGCCAGTTCGAGCTCAACGTCTTCATCCCAATGATGGCGCGCAACGTGCTCGAATCTGCTCGCCTGCTGGCCAACTCCGCCCGCGTGTTTGCTGAGAAGTGCGTCGACCACATCGAAGCGAACGAGGAGCGCATGAAGCACTTCGCGGAGTCCTCCACCTCCATCGTGACCCCGCTAAACTCCGCCATCGGCTACGAGAACGCTGCAAAGGCCGCAAAGCACGCACTCAATGAGAAGATCACCGTCCGCCAGGCCGTAATCGACTTGGGCTTTGTTGACGGCGAGAACCTCACCGAGGAAGAGCTGGACAAGCGCTTGGATGTATTGAGCATGACCAACCGCGAGCGCGACAATATCTAATCTAAGCCGCCTTAAGCGCTGCAACCCCGCTCGGAAATCGCTTCTGAGCGGGGTTTTCGCATTCCTCGACTCGCTTCCCAGGCATGGTAAGCGCGGGTAAAGAAAGGGGCATCGGCAAGCACACGACGTGACCTACAACATAAATTCGGTGGATACATCTACAAAATCACCTATTTTGCACTTGGTGCAAGTTTGCACCGAGTGTAACGTTGCATCCTGTGCAAGAAGAACTATCACTACGCGAGCAGAAACGCCTAGAAACGCGGCTACGCATTGAGGATGCCGCCACCGAATTGGTGGATAAGCATTCCTTTGGCGAGGTCACTATTGAAGAGATCTGCGAACTAGCCGGTATTTCTCGGCGCACGTTTTTTAATTATTTCGATTCGAAGGAATCCGCCGTGCTTGGGGCGCCAAGCGCTGACTTCACCGCCGAAATGCGGGAGTATTTCCTCCATGAGTCCACCAGCAGCATCATGGAATTAGTCCTTAACCTGGTGGAACAGCACATGGAGGGTCATCACGTTAATCCCACGATTCGGGAGAGACGCAAGCGCATTGCTAATGACCCAGAGGCGGCGGCCGCCTCCATTAGCCGCAAGCGGGCGAAATCCATCGAGCTTATTGGGCTCATTGAGGAGCGCCTAACCCAAGAACCGGAACTGCGCATCCTCGAGGGGCACTCCGCGGCAACGGAGGCCATGGTCATCGCCGGTGTAGTCCGCGAGGCCCTCTGGCTTTCCATCGCCGCCCCCGATAGCGATTGCAGCGACGCCCTGAGGTCGCGTCTGAATGATTCACTGACTTTGATTAATGATTTTATGAAAGGAATCCGATGGTAGATACAGCCGAAAAGGCTCCTGCGCAGGGCCAGTCGCGGGCGGATAACCTGGGGCTCATTTTCTCTGCGCTGGTGCTCACCATGTTGATGAGCTCGCTGGGCCAGATGATTTTCTCTTCCGCTTTGCCAACTATTGTTGGTGAGCTTGGCGGCGTTGACCACATGAGCTGGGTCATCTCCGCATTCCTTGTCACCATGACCATCGCCATGCCGATTTCCGGCAAGCTGGGTGACATGCTGGGCCGCAAATGGCTCTATATTGGCGGCATCGCCGTCTTCGTCGTGGGCTCCGCCGTCGGCGGTTTCGCCGATTCCATGACGGTTCTCATCATCGCCCGCGCTGTGCAAGGCTTCGGCGCTGGGTTCATGATGATTTCCTCGCAGTCCATCATCGCCGAGGTCACCTCCTCCCGCGAGCGCGGCAAGTTCATGGGCATCATGGGCGGCGTCTTCGGCCTGTCCTCCGTCCTCGGCCCCGTCTTGGGCGGCTGGTTTACTGATGGCCCCGGCTGGCGTTGGGGCATGTGGATGAATATCCCGCTCGGCCTGCTGGCCATGGTGGTCTGCATCTTGGTGCTCAACCTGCGCGTTGGCCAGGCCGATATGAAGCGCTTTGACTGGCTCGGCGCCACCTTCATCGCCATTACCACCGCTTCCCTAATCCTCATGACCACCTGGGGCGGCACCGAGTACGACTGGGATTCCTCCATGATCCTCACCCTCGGCGCCATCACCCTCGTCGGCGCCATCATTACCACCATCGTGGAATTGCGCGCTGCCGAACCGCTTATCCCGGTTCGCCTCTTCAAGAACCGCAACATGGCCCTGACCACCCTATCCGGCGTCATTTTGGGTCTGGCCATGTTCGGTGTGCTGGGCTATATGCCCACCTACCTGCAAATGGTCCACACCCTATCACCCACCAACGCTGGCCTGATGATGATTCCGATGATGGTTGGCCTTATCGGCACCTCCACCGGCGTCGGGTTCATCATCGCCCGCACCGGCCGCTACAAGATTTACCCCCTCATCGGCCTAGCCATTACCGCAGGCGCCCTGTTCTGGATGTCCCGCCTCTCGGTAGATACCTCGCTCACGCAGCTCGGCTTCGAGTTCCTCGCCTTCGGCATCGGCCTGGGCATGGTGATGCAGGTGCTCGTGCTCATCGTCCAGAACTCCTTCCCACTGTCCCAGGTGGGTACGGCCACCGCGGCGAATAACTTCTTCCGCCAGATCGGTTCTGCCCTGGGCGCTTCCCTAGTTGGTTCCATGTTCATCAACAACATGCAGGATGAGATGGCCAACCGCCTGCCGCAGGCTATCCAGCAGCTGGGACCTGAGGGCGCAGCCTATGCCGAGAAGTTTGGCAATAGCGACGGCAACGCCAATAGCCTGACCCCGGATTTGGTGTCTTCCCTGCCAGAGCCGCTCGAGCAGGCAGTATTAAATTCCTATAATGACGGCCTCACCCCGGTCATCGCGCTGATGGTCCCGCTCGTCATCGTCGCCCTCTTGGTCCTGCTTCCCCTGCGCGAAGAGCGCCTGAAGGAGACGATCGATTAAATGTCGCTCAATCCTGCAGAAACCGCCGCCACAAGTAGGGAGCTGCATGCTCTGCGCGATAGCCTGCCGCTTGCCGATGCCCCCATCGAGTCCGCGCTCGGCTACCCACCCGGCGGCCTCGCGGAGGTGCTCGATTTCGAGGCAAGCCCCATCGAGGTATGGCGCACCCGCGATTACCTCGTGGCCTTAGCCGAGCGCGAAGGCATTGACGTGCCACCCTTTAGCCACTTGCGCGATTCCATGCGCCCACAGGCACAGATGTGGTTTGGGCGCTGGGAGGTACCCGCAGTCTAAGGCCGCGTATCTCACCAAGCTTTACCTACGCACACTGCGTGGTAGAAAACAACGAAAGGCCGTAGCGACCGGGATGATTAATTCTCCCCGGCATCGCTACGGCCTTCGTGGTTAAATGGCACAGCGCCTTTAGAGGTGCTTTTCCTCCGGCTTGGGAAGCAGGAGCTCGTAGACATCGGTATCGCGCCACTGACCGGCCAACTCGCCATAGGTCATCTTGGCCATGTGTGAGTAGGTGCCGACCTTTTCAAACCCGCGAGACTTGTGCAGGCCCGCAGAACCTTCATTTTCTGGGAAGATCCAGGAGTGGATGGCCCACTTGTGCAGGTCCTTGCACACTTCAATGAGGCAATCGAGCAAGGCCCCTGCAATGCCACGGCCTTGGGCATCAGATCCCAAGTAAATGGAATCCTCTACCACCCCGTGGAAGACGGTACGCGAGGAAATCGGGGCGGCCGAAACCCACCCCAATACCTTAGAATCGTCGTCTGCCTCAACGGCTACGTGCACCGAGGCCATGATCTTGGAGCTCGTAAACTCCTCGTAGGTCAAGGATCGGGTTTCATAAGTGGCATGGCCGGTTTGTAGGCCCTGCTCGTAGATGTCCCGCATCTGCGGGTAATCGGCCGACGTGAAGGGCCGAATACGGAAATCCTTTTTCTTATCGTCCGCAGACGTCTGCTTGGCGTTCTCGCTCATAGGCACCATTATTACTGGTCTTGGCTGATTCTTGCTATAAAGATTTCATTAAATTCGCTGTCTGCGAAACGCATTCATCCAGCCCTCGCTTAGTCGTTGCCTTCTAATAGATCAGTTACGAGTTCCGCAATGGCGGAGCGCTCCGAACGCTTAAGGGTAATGTGCGAGAAGAGCTCGTGGCCCTTGAGCTTTTCGATGACCGCCTGCACCCCATCGTGGCGGCCCACCCGCAGGTTATCGCGCTGTGCGACGTCGTGGGTAAGCACGACTCGCGAGCCTTCTCCCAAGCGCGAGAGCACGGTGAGCAAAACATTGCGCTCCAGCGACTGCGCCTCGTCCACGATGACGAAGGCATCGTGCAAGGCGCGGCCACGGATATGGGTCAGCGGCAAGACCTCTATAAGCCCGCGTTCGTGGATCTCTTCCAGGACGTTGTCAGAGACCAACCCTTCCAAGGTGTCATAGACCGCTTGGGCCCACGGGTTCATCTTCTCTGATTCAGAGCCCGGCAAGTACCCCAGCGATTGCCCGCCTACGGCGTACATCGGCCGAAATACCACAATGCGGCGGTGTTCCCCGCGCTCTAAGACGGCCTCCAAGCCGGCGCACAATGCCAGCGCTGATTTACCGGTACCAGCCCTACCGCCGATGGACACGATGCCAACCTCCGGATCCAGGAGCAGGTCCAGGGCGATGCGCTGTTCCGCCGAACGACCCTGCAGGCCAAAGGCGTTTCGGTCGCCGCGCACCAAACGCACCGCCCCGTCCGGCATGATGCGGCCCAGGGCAGATTGCGCGCCGGCAACCAAGGTGATACCGCAGTGCACCGGCAAATCTTCAACCGGGGTGTCATCGTCCGTGACAGCCCCATCGAGCAGCACTTCCCCATCGCTGTAGAGAGCATCGATGACATCCGTGGTGGTATAGGCGGTGGCCATGCCGGAGTACCCGGTCAAAATGACGTCCTGGGCGTGATATTCATCGGCCTGCACGCCCACGGCGCCGGCCTTAACGCGCAGCGGCACGTCCTTGGTAACAAGGACCGTGTCCTTGCCTTCGTGCGCCAGGTTCAAGGCGCAGGCCAAGATGCGGTGATCCCCTTCCGGCCCGCGGAATGCGGCCGGCAAGAGCGACTGATCTTGGTGGTTGAGCTCTACCCGCAAGGTACCGCCGGCCACATTTACCGGAACGGGTTGGTCGAGCGCCTCGTAGGTAGCGCGCAGCTCTTCCAAAAAGCGAAGAGCTTGGCGGGCGAACCAGCCAAGCTCCGGGTGATGACGTTTTCCTTCCAATTCAGAGATAACCACAACGGGAAGGACGACCTCGTGTTCGGCGAATTTTCGCAGCGCCCACGGGTCAGATAATAAGACCGAGGTATCAAGCACGTAGGTCTTGGTAGCGACGTCATTATCGGTGGTGCCTAGTGGAGTAGAAAGTACAGAGGGGCGAGTCATGATGGCAGGAATCTTCCTTTGTGAAACGGTAGAAAGCTGTTCTTCCTTGTCTGCCCTCTAGAGCCGCTAGTGCTGCGATCTCTTAGGGGCTGCCACCCAACCTAAGCACCCAAGGTTGAAATCACATGGGTGGAAGATGAACTTTAAGAAAACGACAAATCCCTGCGGGAAACCCGCAGGGATCGTGGCGAGAGGTAATCGACGCGCCGCGTGGGCAGGGCGCCGACTTTTAACTTTTAGGCGTTGATATCAGCCGCGAAGGTGCCGTCTTCACCCTCAGTCCAAGAGATGGTGCCGTTGCTAAACTCTTGGGTCCAGCCGTTCGCCTCGGTTGCGTCAGCCTCTGGCTTGGTAGGCAGGCCAACGGAAGAGTCGAGGCCACCCTCGTTTACCCAGGTTTCAGCAATCTTGCCGATGACCGGCTGTGCACCAGTCTCCTCAGAGTAGACCAAGTGCTTGCCACCCTCGAAGGTAGCCAGGGTGCCCTTATCGGAGGACTCTACGCTCTGCACGTCACCCCACTCGGCCTGCTTTTCCTCGATGGCGGTTGCAAGGTCAGCGGGAACTTCTTCCTCGCCGCCAGCGGTGGTGATGGTCTGGGTACCGCCCTCTCCATTTTCGTCCTTGGAGCCGGTTGCCTCTGCAGCGGCGGAACCTGCGGCGTCGGTGGCATCGGATGCGGCAGAGCCGGCAGAATCCGAGGCGTCTGCGGCTACAGAGCCAGCGGTATCCTTGGCGTCATCGGCGGCATCCTCTGCGTCCGAGCATGCAACGAGTGCAACGGAAAGGGTTGCGGCCGCGAAGCCACCTGCAATACGACGAGTCATCTTGCGCATTTCTAGATCTACCTTTCGATTTTTCAGCCGAAAAATTAGTTCACTGTAGTTTTCAGCCGCCATTGTGGCGAGCGCAGCCAACCGTATACGCGAACTGCACTATCGTGCCACTGTGTGCACCGAGAATAGCGCAGATCAGCTTTCAGTTCACCGCCGTTTGCGCTGCTTAGGGCGCTTCTTTTGTTTCTGTAACGGATTGTTAACAATCTTCCGAGACTGTTTAGCTTTAGCCTTTTCGCGAGCCGTTCGTTTCGGCTTTTCCTGCCTAGAGGAACGGGCAGTGCGGCCCTTAGCGATGCCCACAAAATCCTGAATGGCCTCACTATCCTCTGCCTTTCTCCAGACCAACGCGATTTCGGTAATCGGCACGTCGCTGCCCTTCAGAGCGAGCGGGACTACCTGTTTCTTGCTGAGGATTTTTAGCAGCGGCAGCGGTGCAATAGCGATTCCCACATTGGCTGCGACCACCTGCAGGGCTTCGCGTACGGCGGCGATATCGACCTCACCGGCATCGGTGAGGCGGTAGTTGAGGTGTTCATCGGAGACATCGGCAAGCGCCAGCTCCTCACCCACCTCCGCATAGACGGAGTCTTTTGGAACCGCGATGCCGGGGGCCTCCTCATAAAGGCGGACCACGTGGAAGGAGTCATCCACGCGCGCATCCGGCAGGCGGGTCAGCGCCAGATCCGCGTGGCCGGCGAGCAATTGCGCCATGCTGTCATCCGCATCGACGGTAGATAAACCGCCGTGCGCGGTATTGTCCTGAAATCTCTGAAACCATTTTCCAGGTTGTGTACCGGTGACAAAGGCTAAGCGCAGCATGGAGCACAGTCTACTGAAAGTGCTACGGTTAAACCGTGAGTGAACAACATAACCAACAGCAACCGTCCGGTACCGCGATGCGCGCGCAGACCGCCGCTAAGAAGCTGAATATCTACCTGCCCGCCGCGCCCGAGGAATTTCAAAATAGCGCAGTAAGCCACGAAGAACTGCGCGAATTGCAGCACAATCCCCCGCAGTGGCTGCAAACGCTGCGCCGCGAAGGCCCCCACCCCCGGCAAGAAGTTGCCCACAAGCTGGGCATTTCCGTCACCGCACTAAAGAAGAATGACATGGATAAGCCGCTGACCACCGCGGAAATCAGCGAGCTATTGGAAAAGCAGCCTGAGTGGCTGCCGCGAGCCCGCGCCACGCTGGCGCAGGCTCGCGGCCACGACGTCCACAAGGACGCCGCAGAGGATTCCTTAGAAGATAAGGACTAAACCAGCTTCCAGTCCTCGAGGCCTTCATACAGCGGGTAGTGCTCGGCGATCTTATCGACGCGCCGGCGAAGTGCCTCGACATCGGCGTTTTTGCCCTGTGCCAAGGCGGTACCGATAACATCTGCAACCTCGGTGAAGGCATCCGCATCGAGGCCACGGGTGGCCAGGGCGGAGGTGCCGATGCGCAGGCCCGAGGTGACCATCGGCGGGCGAGGGTCGTTCGGGACCGCATTGCGGTTAACGGTGATTCCTACCTGGTGCAAGAGGTCTTCTGCCTGCTGACCATCGAGCTGCGAATTGCGCAGATCGACCAAGACGAGGTGGACGTCGGTGCCGCCGGAGACGACGTCCACGCCAGCTGCCTGCGTATCTTCCGCCAAGAGGCGATCTGCCAGAATGCGGGCGCCCTCGAGGGTGCGCTCTTGGCGCTCCTTGAATTCCTCGCTGGCCGCAATCTTCATAGAAATGGCCTTTGCCGCTACCGCGTGCATCAGCGGTCCGCCCTGCTGGCCGGGGAAGACATTGGAGTTCAGCTTCTTTGCGTACTCCTGCTTGGCCAAGATCATGCCAGAGCGTGGACCACCCAAGGTCTTGTGCACGGTGGTGGAGACGATATCGGCGTGCTCGACTGGGTTCGGGTGCAGGCCTGCGGCAACCAGACCCGCGAAGTGGGCCATATCTACCCACAGGTAAGCGCCCACCTCATCGGCGATCTCGCGGAAGGCCGCGAAATCCAGGGTGCGCGGGTAGGCGGACCAACCGCCGATGATGACCTTTGGCTTCTCCTTCAGCGCCTGCTCACGCAGCTTGTCCATATCCACGCGCATGGTCTCTGGGTCTACGCCATAAGCTGCGACATCGTAAAGCTTACCGGAGAAGTTCAACTTCATACCGTGGGTCAAGTGCCCACCGTGGGCCAAGGACAGGCCGAGGATCTTATCGCCCGGCTCCGCGATGCTGGACAGGACTGCGGCATTGGCCTGCGCACCAGAGTGCGGCTGCACGTTAGCAAATTCCGCGTTGAAGAGCGCCTTCGCACGGTCGCGGGCCAGATCCTCAACAACATCGACGTGCTCACAGCCGCCGTAGTAACGACGCCCCGGGTAGCCCTCGGCGTACTTATTGGTCAAGACAGAACCCTGTGCCTGCAGGACGGCGCGCGGCACGAAGTTCTCAGAAGCAATCATTTCCAGCGTTTCGCGCTGACGGGAAATTTCTCCCTGGATAGCGCCGAAAACATCCGGGTCAAGATCGCGCAGGTCAGTATTAAAAGAAGCCATATAAGACTAGTCCTCTTCTCGGTAGGAAGCAGTATGAGCCATTACATATCATAACCTTTCGGCTACCTTACAGGGGGCAAATTTTTCATCCCCTTATCACCGCGTGCGACAATTAGGCTATGGCGCGCAACTTGGATTCAAGCCCCTACCTCGACTTTGACCGTGAAACCTGGCGTGAACTCCGCAAATCCATGCCACAGGTGCTGACAGAAAACGAGCTAGAAGAACTACGGGGCATCGGCGACCGCATTGATTTGGACGAGGTCGCAGATGTCTACCTCCCCCTCTCCCGTCTTATCCACATGCAGGTCACCGCCCGGCAACAACTCACCGCCGCCACCGAGGCCTTCTTGGGCAACCCACCCACGCACGTGCCCTTCGTCATCGGCGTGGGCGGTTCCGTGGCCGTGGGTAAATCCACCACCGCCCGCCTCCTCCAAGTGCTCCTACAGCGATGGGACTCACACCCGAAGGTGGACCTAGTGACCACGGACGGGTTTCTCTTTCCCACCCAAACGCTTAAAGACCGCGGACTGATGAAGCGCAAGGGTTTCCCCGAATCCTATGACCGCCGTGCACTTATGCGCTTTGTTACCGACGTCAAATCCGGAAAACCCTTGGTCAAAGCGCCGCTGTATTCGCATATCACCTATGACATCGTCAAAGATCGCTATCAAGAGGTCAATCAGCCGGATATCTTGATTTTGGAAGGCCTCAACGTCCTCCAGACCAGCCCCACCTTAACCATCGCGGATCTATTTGATTTCTCCGTCTACGTCGACGCCCGCACGGACGATATTGAACAGTGGTACATCGACCGCTTCCTCACGCTGCGCCACACCGAATTCCGCCGGCCCAATGCCCACTTCGCTGCTTATGCCGATATGAACGATGAGCAGGCGCGCGCCCAGGCCCGCGAGATTTGGCAATCCATTAACCTGCCAAACTTAGTGGAAAATATCCTACCCACCCGCGTGCGTGCATCGCTGGTATTGAAGAAGGGATCGCATCACCTGGTTGAACAGGTCCGCATGCGAAAAATCTAGCCGCTACTTACCAAAGCGGCGCGAACGCTGCGAATAATCACGCAGCGCGCGCAGGAAATCTACCTTCCGGAATGCCGGCCAATAGGTATCGGTGAACCAGATTTCTGAATAGGCTGCTTGCCACAGGAGGAATCCGGAAAGGCGCTGCTCACCGGAGGTGCGAATCACCAAGTCCGGGTCCGGCAGGCCCTTGGTATAGAGGTGTTCCGTAATCGAGTCTGCGGTGACTCGGTCCGCCATCTCGGCCGCGCTCGTGCCCTTTTCGGCTTCGCTGCGCACCAGCTTCTGTACGGCATCGACGATTTCTTGGCGCCCACCGTAGCCCACGGCCACATTGACGATGACGCCTTGGTTATCCTTGGTTTCCTCAGCGGCGTCAACCATGCGCTGGGTTACCGACGCGGGCAATAAATCTAAGTTACCCACAAGGCGCACCTGGCAATCCAGATCCCCCTGGGACAAATGCGTGACCACATCAGAGATGATGTCAAAAAGCAGCTGTACTTCCTGCTGGCTGCGCTTCAAGTTCTCCGTGGATAAGAGGTAGATGGTGACTACCTCAATATCGGTATCGCGGCACCACGCGATCATCTCTCCAATTTTCTTCGCCCCCTGGCGGTGGCCGTGGCTGATATCCGTAAACCCGGCTTCCCGCGCCCAGCGGCGGTTGCCGTCAGCCATGATCGCCACGTGCTTCGGCTGCGGTCTGCCCTTGATAAGCCGCACAAGTCGTGCTTCATATAAGGGGTACATCAGCCGCTTGAGGAATGTCACGTTGATTACTCCAGCCGGCTAGAAAATCGACTTCTTGCGGTTATCGTATAGGCCAGCTTCCTTGAGCGCCGCATCCACTGCCTCTTCGTCGAATGGATCGATCCCGTGGTCTTCAGCGAACATGGTGCGCCGACGGAAACGCGAATAGCGACGGTGAAAATTCCACCCCGCTACCAGCACGGCAACACCCAAAATGGCTAAGATAAGCAGCCCGATGGGCGAGGCCTTACCAAACTCTGGCCCCATCGGTCCGCCTTCTGCACCTTCTGTGCCTTGCGCAAGGAAAGTGACATCGTGCGCAGCCAGGAAAAGGGAGTCATAGACGCTCATATCTTAAGTCTCCTCGTTCTTTTCAATGCCCGCAAATAAATCATTTTCCGGCAGAGAGGTCGATACCCGAGTCTTGGCTAACTCAAACTCCTCCGTTGGCCACAGCCGCTGTTGGACCTCCACGGAGGTGGCCAAGAAGGCCCCGGCCGGATCGATCTGCGTCGCATGCGCCCGCAGCGCATCATCGCGATTTTGGAAGTAATCGGCACACTCCACCTGCGTGGTAACGCGAGCCATGATATCGCCAAACGCCGTATCCCAACGCGCCAGCATGGGACCATACGGGCTGGGCTTTCCTTCCTCAAGGAGAAGATCGTGGAACATCTTCATGCGCTGGTACACAAAGCCATGCGAGTAGTACAGCTTCAGCGGCTCGAAGGGCTCGCCCAATTCGGGGTGGTAGGAAGGGTCACCCGCCTTTTCCCACGCGATCATGGAGGCTCGGTGAACCATGAGGTGGTCTGGGTGCGGGTAGCCGCCATTTTCGTCATAGGTAATGATGACCTGCGGGCGGAATGAGCGGATAACGCGCACCATTTCCTGGGCCGCTGCATCATCGCCCATCAGGGCAAAGCAGCCTTCCGGCAAGAGCTCTTCCATGCTCTTGCCTTCCTCAGGATCTGGCAGGCCGGAATCAACGTGGCCTAACCACTGGTGTTGGACCCCAAGCGCGCGGGCTGCCTTAGCCATTTCCTCGCGGCGTACCTCAGCCATGTTTTCCTTAACGCCAGGGCGGTCCATGGCCGGGTTAATAATGTCACCGCGTTCACCACCGGTGCAGGTCAGCACCATTACATCCGCACCTTCTGCAGCGTAACGGGCCGTAGTCGCGGCACCCTTGGAGGATTCATCGTCCGGGTGTGCGTGGATTGCTAGGAGGCGAAAGTCGCTCACTGAAAATCCATCCCCTTTAAATCTAGCTTTTAGAACAGATCACTATCTTAGTAGATAATGGGAAAATGGTACTCCTCGGTTAAAGTAGGGCTATGACTTCCGCCGGAAATTCTCGCTCCGCCGCGCGCTACGGCTCGCGCGATAAATCAAAAAAGAACTCTGGTAGCTGGACCAATAAGGCGCTGGTGTTGATTTTTGCAGCCATGCTCGTCACCCTTCTCTACTACGGCTTCCAGTATTTTCGGGAAAAAGAATCCGTCAATGCGCAGATTTCGATGGTCACCCAAGAGGTTCTGAGCGATGACACCACCCGCGTGTGGGTCGATGTGACCCGAAATCACACCGATGAGGATGCTTACTGCATCGTGCAGGCTTACGATTACTCCAAATCCGAGGTAGGCCGTCGCGAATTTGCCGTTCCCGCTGGCGGAAATGAGACGCATCGCGTTGCCGTCGATGTCCCCACCAATGCCCGTGCCGTCGCCGGTGGTGCCTACGGCTGCTCCGGCAATATCCCCGATTACCTGGATATGGACAATCCCGACTACGCGGAAAGTCGCTAGGTCCATGTGCTAGGATTTGTACAGCCTAGAACTGGGCATTTGCCTGGTTGCATACTTAACTTCTGTCCCTCCATCAGCGCGGGACTTTGACCACTATTCCACAGCACGGAAGGTTTTAGAATGGCTGAGCAGCAAAAGCAGTACATCACCCCAGAAACCAAGGCAAAGCTCGAGACCGAGCTGCAGGAACTCATCGATCACCGCCCAGAGGTTGCGGCGGAAATCAATGAGCGCCGCGAAGAGGGCGACCTGAAAGAAAACGCCGGCTACGATGCCGCCCGCGAGATGCAGGACCAGGAAGAGGCCCGCATCAAGCAGATTTCTGAGCTGCTGGCTAACTCCACCACCGAGCGTGGCACCATGCAGGAAGGCGTTGCCTACACCGGCAGCGTTGTTCACGTGTATTACAACGGCGACAAGGACGATAAGGAAACCTTCCTCATCGGTACCCGCGCCGCTGCGACCGATAACAAGGACCTAGAAACCTACTCGGAGCAGTCTCCGCTGGGCGCAGCCATCATCGGTGCGCAGGAGGGTGAAACCCGCGAGTACTCCGCACCAAACGGTAAGACCATTTCGGTAACCATCGAATCAGCTGCCCCGTACGATTCCGCCAAGGCCGCCACCCCGCGCGAGTCCTAATTTCCTCCTTCCACCCCACTACCGCCTTCACTACTCTGGAGAAAGAGCACATCCCCATGAAGAAATTCTCCCGCTTCGCCACCGCTGGATTAGTATTTTCCGCCGGCCTTTCCTTGGCCGCCTGCCACCCGCCGAACCAGCAGGATTCTGAATCCGGCAAGATCGACAACGCATCGACCTTTACCGGCGAGGCACCGGCGCAAAAGGATGCCGATACGTCTTCGTCCGCCGCCACCACCGAGCCCGGAGCGGATTCGGAGGGCCTGCAGAACGGGGTCGAGGAACCTGAGCAGCAGCCAAACGCCACCGCGACGCAACTGCCGCAATAAAAGAAGTAGGCTGAAGGATTATTTCCTTCAGCCTTTTTCTTTCTCCCAATTCACTGTCTAGGATTCTCGCGCCCAATTGCCGATGACCCCAGGCACGACCGCCGGTGGCTCGCCCAACAGATCCCGTTTATTCGGATCGCGCTCAACTTGAGTCGTTACCGCCTTCACCCGATTCTTGTCATTTCCCTGACCCCGGGCTCCCATCATTGGTGCAAAGGCTCGCATGCCTGCGGCCGGCCTCGCGGCAACAGATTTGGTACCGGCGCCAGTGGTGGCGCCTCCCCCGCGCACCACGGCTTCACGTGCAGCGCCCCTTTCCAGGGGTCCTCGGCTACCGTTACCACCGCTGCTATTGCCAGCAGCTTCACCTGCCGCGCGAGGAAGCGCACCTCCCACGCCGCGAGCTCCGACGCTCTCACCGGAACCACCACGCAGAGCTGCTGCGCCACGCGCACCGGTTCCGCCAGCACCCAATCCAGGAGCGGAATTTACGACTGCGCCCATATGTCCGCCTATTCCAGAACCAAGCCTTCCACCCGTACCCAAGGCCCCGCTGCCGATCCCGGCCAGTGGATTGAATCCGCCACCGCGGAGAGCGCCAGGATTCCCGCTTCCGGCTCTCCCGCCTAAGTTAGGAGCACCCGCGGCGTTTGCGATTCCAGTTCCGGTACCTAACCCAGACCCAGTGCCTATCCCCATAGCACCGGGCCCACCGCCAGACATTGACATAGAACCTAACTGACTATGCGGCGTCGTCCCAGGGAGTGAGGCTCCACTGGTTGCGACATCGCGACCGCTGATATCTATTCCATCGCCCACCCCTAGTTGGGAAAGAGCCTTTCTGCCATCTGCATGCAATTGTTCCTGGAAAGCGGTGGTTTCCTCTGGAGTCATGCCCACCGACTCCAAATCGTGAACCGTACCATTTGCCACATCAAAATTTCCCGGCCCCAGATCGCCGCGGGCAATAGCTTCTTGGATCGCGCGCGGCCACACGACATTGTCGGTGTTATATTTCTGGCCGTCGCCGTCCACACCAGACAAACCGGCATCAACGCCGCCTCCTCCGGAGGCTGGCGACTGTTCCATCAGTGAATGTTGGTTAGGCATTGCGTCAATGGCCAACCTTTGAAGATCCGGTTGGAGCTTTGCCAACGCCGCAGTCTCTGCGATTTTCCGCTCCGCCGGGTCAGGGATCTTCATAATCTCCATCGCCATTGCCATTGCCGACGGCTGAATCATCATCAACCGCGAGTGGAAACCAGTGAGCTTATCTCCCATTACTTCAGCATTGGCCACAAAGTGTTTCCCCGAGGCCGCTACCTCCCGGATCTTCGCAGCCGCCCGCGACGTCGTTTCGCTGTCATTCTCACTTTCCAAAGACCCAGCGGCTTGTTCAAGTCCACTCACGATCTCCCGAACTTCAGAACCTAAAGAGCTCCACCGCGCATTAGCCTCGGATACACTCCAAATCTGCGTAGACATCAAGTCCGTAGCCAGCTTGGTAATCGACGTGCCGACGTTAACAACGGGCGGAGTAAACATAAACGGGCTATACCCCGGCTCCGGCTGGTCCATAATCGGCATCGATTCAACGCCTATCTCACCACCCGCATCAGCGATATCCATCGCCCTGCTATTCGCAGATTCTTGGGCTTCAAAGCCTCGGGCTTCTCGGGCAAGGCTGTCGTAAAGCCAATCCAATTGCCCTGCAAAAGAGGTCAACGAATTACTTGCTGAACTAGGATCTGTTTCCAAAACCCTCTGATGGATTGATCCGACATGATCGATCCCTCTAACCGGCGAAAAACTAGCATTCAGCGGCGAGTGCGTTTCTAGGACTGATTGTTTCAAGTTTTCACGCAATGATTCAGTTTTCATCGCAACTGAAGCAACGCTATCAAAGTTGATTTCCATAATTCCCCCCGATTGATTTTATTGAAGTTTTGTCAAAATTTCTCTAGCCTGTGAACATTTCTTCTGGTACGAATCGCTCAAATCAGTTCCCGAATGACTGACCTGCAAATAACCCCGATTTGTCAGCAATTCTACCGTGCAAAATATACCCTTGAAATCACTATTTTCAATAACTATTCCTAATGAGGAATCACCTTCGCTATTCTTTGCTTCATTATTACTTGCAGAAATAAGGGTGCTAGTAAAGCCAATCACCCCACTATTGCGTTGATTGGATCCAGCCTTGAATGTACAAAAGGCATAACCAGATTTCCGTTCTTGATCACCTACAGGTAAACCGATCCCAGCAGCCTCCAGCCTGTCCTGTGGAATCTCCGTACATGGATCGAATAGCTCGAAATCTGGATCTGCAGGATCAAATTCTCCCGGTGGCGGTAGTACTCCGGAATCCCCATCTGCCCTGGCGCCGGTCTCCCCCCGAAAACCGGCGCCAGCCCCCGAATTCTCGTCTTTGGAGTGTCCCGAATCCCCCAGATTATCTTCCACGTCATCCCCCTGGTTCCCGTTGGCATCACCCGCGCCATCGGCCGAACTAGTGCCATCAGCTTCTGCCGACATCGCGGCGTCTTCTGATGCGCTCCTCGAGCCGACTTCCGCAGCGCAGCCACTCAGCGCGACCGAACTGACTACCAGCGCTGCTACGGTTGCCTGACGTTTCACAACAATCCTTCGGTTACCCCTTTTAGACGAGCTGGAACGAGAAGAAAATAGAGGAGAGAACTCTCTACCTTCCGGTTTCCCGTTCCCGCCACATAGCATGCATGAATCGTGCAAAAATTTCTTGTCGAGCCCGCAAATTAGTCACTATTTAACTATTTCAGTTATCTCATACGCCACATTTATAACTTTGCACATGGTGAAATTTGCTGCTCATTAGCTGTCTTAAACCTGAATGCGCTCTCCTACCCGCTTAAAGGCTAAAGAACGACTTAATACCCCCTCAATTACCCCAATAATTACACGCCCGTAATCCAAACGCGGACACAAAAATGGCCCGCACCGTAGTGCGGGCCGAAAGCGCGAAAAGGCTTAGTTGCGCTGAACGTAGCTCAACAGGCGAAGAATTTCGGTGTAGAGCCAGACCAAGGTTACGGCCAAGCCGAGAGCCACGCCCCATGCCTGCTTAGCAGGAGCACCGGCGCGGATAAGGCGGTCTGCTTGGTCAAAGTCAGTCAGGAAGGACAGAGCAGCCAAGACGATGCAGACCAAGGAGAAGATGATGGCGAGGGGGCCACCATCGCGCAGTGGGTTGAAGTCGAAGAAGATTGCACCCAAGAAGTTAGCGAGAGCCATGACTGCAACACCTGCGATGAGCCCGACCAAAATCTTGGTGAACTTTGGCGTAACCTTCACTGCGCCAGTCTTGTAGACAATGAGCATACCGATGAACACGCCGATGGTACCGACGATTGCCTGGCCAATCAGCGCCATGCCATTAGAACCACCGATGGTACTGTTCGCGAATACGAAGGAGAAGCCACCAACGAAAAGGCCCTCGAATACTGCGTAGGTGAGGGTCGCGGCCGGCGAGCCCCACTTACGGCCAAAGGAGGCCACGAGTACGGTGATGAATCCGCCAATGCCACCGACGAGCATAAGCATCATGGCCGTGCCTGGGTTCATGGTGCCCAGGTAGAAGTTGATGGCAGCGGCCACGATAATAATGCCGAGGGTAATTCCCGTCTTGGTGACGACGTCATCCACAGTCATAGGGCGAGGGGCTTCGCCCGCGTAGCCGGGGTTCTGCTGCTGGCTACTTTCAGTTAGCGAGGTCATAACCGGATTGCTTGAACGCACGGTTGTCCTTTCTCAGTGATGTACAAATCAGCTTTCTCATGTAGATCAACGTCACCACGCCCCATAAAGTTCCTCATTTAGAATAATTTGCTCAAGATCCCAAGAAATTTATTACTGGACCGTTGCCTCCGCTGACGTATCCCGAGCTATGCTGCTAGGAACTTGCTCTCCTGTCGGGTGAGCCGAGGATTTGCTATCCGTAGCTTCGATATAATCTTAGAAGAGGTACCTTCACATGAGCTGATCCTCAAGTGCCTAGACAGTCATAATTCGGCCAAGAGTTAAGGAACATCTTGCGATTTACACTCATTTCCACTGCCACAGCAATCATCATGACGCTGGCGGGAGCTAGCGCATTTTTCATCCCTGCATTCATTGCAGTCGGAATTGCCATCGACAGCAACAACCGGAAAAACAGTGCAGCCTAATATCACTGACGTAGATACAGGCAAAGGGCCGTGAACCGGCGAGGATTGGGCCGCACGCGTCTTTGGCTCGCGGATGTGGTGGGCGAATGGCACGCGACTAGGCCGGGCCCTCCCAGCCAGTTAAAACGCTAGGCTCAGCCATACGAAAAATCTCGAGACACCATAGGAACGATGTCTCGAGACTCCACAGCGTGCCCCCAGTGGGACTCGAACCCACACTGAATCGATTTTAAGTCGACTGCCTCTGCCGATTGGGCTATGGGGGCGAGGCGCAAGGAATAGTGTAGGACACTATTCCTAAAAAGAGTTAATGAGGGGTCGATTCACTAACCAGACCTGCAATGATGCCGTCCAGGATGTCTTTTTCACTGATGAAGAAGCTGCGTGCATCGCTGGTTCGCTCGATAAGCTGCATGATTCCCTCAACGGCTACTGCCCCACCGCCGATAACATCGGCGCGGCCGGGGTGAATGACGGGATTCAGGGCGCGTTCCTCGGAAGGGATGCTGACGAGTTGCTTAAGCAGCACCCGCAGGGCATCAAAACGCAGCTCCGAGCCGTGGATCGCATCGGGGTCATAACGCTCTAGGCCCTGGGCAAGGGCGGATAGCGTGGTGAACGTGCCCGCACAGCCCACGATGGTGCGTGCCTTGGACATGGGGACGATCTTTTCTACCTCACCCATGCGCTCTGCCACGTATTCGGAGGCGATCTCTATTTCTGATTCCGTGGGCGGATCGGTGCGCATGATGCGCTCGGTCAGGCGCACGCAGCCCATGTACGCAGAGTGCGAACCTAGAATCTCTTCATCGGCGGTGCCCACGACGAATTCGGTGGACCCGCCGCCCAAGTCAATGACGCAGAAGGGGCCGCGGTCCGGCTCCATATCGGCGACCGCGCCGTTAAAGGACAGGAGTGCTTCTTCTTCGCCGGAGATAACCTCCGCCTTTGCGCCGGATTGGATCTGACCCAAAAGCTCGGCGGTCATATCGAAAAATTCCTGCTGATTCTTCGCATCGCGGGTGGCACTGGTTGCCACCATGCGCACGCGGGTAACCTTTTCAAACTTCATCTGGCGCACATAGCCCTCCAAGGCCACGCGGGCGCGCTCTAAGGCATCGGGCGCGATTTCACCCGTTGCATCCACGCCTTGGCCCAGGCGAATGATTTCCATGGTGCGGGTAATATCGCGTACCTTGCCGTCTTCATCAATCTCAGAAATTAACAGGCGAATGGAATTGGTACCGCAGTCAATGGCTGCCACGCGAGTCATGTCTTACTCCTATTCCGCGTTGGAAAAATCGAACTCCGCCAGGTCAATGCCCAGCTCTTCCACTGTGGGCCAGTCCTGCGGAATCGCCGTCCCGCGCAGTTTACCGTGGTCGGCCGCCATGGCCACGGCTTCGGTACCGAGGCGGAAGTGCTGTGGGCCTTCGGCAAGCGCATAGGCGATGAGCACGTGCAGGCACTTCACTCGCTCTGGCATGCCGCCGCCAGAGAAATCAGTGCCCAAGTCCTCAATCTCGTTGCGCTTGGTCAAGAAATGCTCGTGAGCGTGCTGATAGTCCGCGGCGAGCTCCTTGTCCTCGGCTAGGCGGGACTCCATCCACTTCATTACGTGGGCGACCTCCAACCGGGAGGCCTCCGCGGTCAATCGGGGATCGGTGAGGTAATACAGCGTGGGAAATGGGGTGCCATCCGGCAGCTTGGGAGAGGTTTTAATCACGGCCGGTTGGCCATCCGGCGTGCGGAAGGATATCTCCAGCACGCCGCGTGGGGTGCGGCCCAATTGCGCGGAGACGATGGCTAAATCTGCATCAGTGACGGTCATGCGAACAATTATCGCATATCGTCGCTTTCCTCAGGCGCTGGCTCAATTGGCAGGTGATGCGACTCGGCCGCTGGGGCCTCTTCCTCGGGCGGTTCTGCCACCGAATCCCACAGCACCTCAAACCACGGGCGCGAATCTTCCTGCTCCTTGCTATTGGTCGTGACCTGGTTATCGGGCTGAATATTAGGATCGAGGATGCGGTACGCGGTCTCGCCCTGCTCCACCACGCCGAAGCGCCGCCGGGCTTCCTGCTTGATATAGTCGTCGGATTTATATTTATCGATCTCTTTTAGCAGGGCGTCTTTTTCATCCTGCTTCGCTGCAATCGATTCATTAAGCCGGGCGATTTCGGAGCGGCCGTGGTAGTAATTGCGCAGCGGAACCGCGATGATGACGAGCACCACCAGCACAAAAACAACGATGACGGTCATGCCAACGATGCTCATGCGATCGGGCTTGCGGTTCTTCTTTTCCTGCGCCCGCTGGGATTTGCGGATATCCGCAGCACGCGAGGCCACCGGAACCCTAGTGCGGCTCCGGCGGCGCTCCGTCTTCTTCTCACGTGCCATAGGATTACTATCCTAGCGCCGCCACACCAGTAACAAGGGCGTTGCACGCGCGGAAATTCACCAACTTTCTCGGGCGATCTCATCGCCCGAGAACATGTGCTGCCCAATGGGCCCTCCGCGGACTCCCTGCGCAGAACTAGGGACACAAAGAGGAAGTCCCCGCCGCACCTTTGTGGGGTGCAACGGGGACCGAATTTCCTAGCGGCGTCTAGCTTCTAGACTAGACCGCTAGGCCTTAAGCATTGAAGCGTGGGAAGGCGGAGCGGCCGGCGTAAACGGCGGCATCGCCAAGCTCCTGCTCAATGCGCAGCAGCTGGTTGTACTTAGCCACGCGCTCGGAACGGGCCGGGGCACCGGTCTTGATCTGGCCGCAGTTAAGGGCAACAGCCAAGTCCGCAATGGTGGTGTCCTCGGTCTCGCCGGAGCGGTGGGACATCATGGTGCGGTAACCATTGCGGTGCGCAAGCTCTACCGCATCGAAGGTCTCGGTCAAGGTACCAATCTGGTTGACCTTTACCAGCAGCGCGTTGGCTGCCTTCTTGTCGATGCCCTCCTGCAGGCGAGCCGGGTTGGTGACGAAGAAGTCATCGCCGACGATCTGGACCTTATCGCCAATGGCGGCGGTCAGGGTGGTGTAACCTTCCCAGTCGTCTTCCTGCAGCGGGTCCTCGATGGAAACGATGGGGTACTCGTTGATGAGTTCCTCGTAGACCTTGGACATCTCCTCAGCGGTGTGCTCGCCGCCTTCGAAGTGGTACTTGCCGTCCTCGTAGAACTCGGAGGAAGCAACGTCAAGGGCCAAGGCAACGTCCTTGCCCGGCTCGAAACCGGCCTTCTTGATGGCCTCAACAATGACGTCGAGCGCAGCGCGGGTGGAATCGACGGAAGGAGCAAAGCCGCCCTCATCGCCCAAGCCGGTGGACAGGCCCTTGTCCTTCAGGACGGCCTTCAGGGAGTGGTACACGCCAGCACCGATGCTGAGGGCCTCGGTGAAGGTCTCTGCGCCGATGGGAGCAATCATGAACTCCTGCACGTCCACGCCAGAGTCAGCGTGGGAACCGCCGTTCAGGATGTTCATCATGGGAACGGGAAGAACGTGAGCGTTGGGGCCGCCGATGTAGCGGTACAGCGGCAGCGCGGCGGACTCGGCGGCGGCCTTAGCGGTAGCGATGGAGACACCGAGGATGGCATTGGCGCCGAGGCGGGACTTGTTGTCCGTGCCGTCCAGCTTGATGAGCGCCTGGTCAATGAGGCGCTGATCATCGGCTTCGAGGCCAGCGATCTCATCGCCGATTTCCTCGTTGATGTTCTCTACGGCCTTCTGCACGCCCTTGCCCAGGTAGCGGTCGCCGCCGTCGCGCAGCTCGTGTGCCTCGTGCACACCGGTAGATGCACCGGAGGGAACGCCGGCAACGCCGTGGGCGCCGTCGTCCAAGAAGACCTCGGCCTCTACGGTCGGGTTACCGCGGGAATCCAGAATCTCGCGTCCAAATGCGTGGATGATACCAGCCATGCTGTAACTCACTCCTTATAGATGATGTTCGTCGCTGAGCCACTTAGTTCAGTTACAGGCCCAATTGTTCCAGAAAACCGCCACGCGTGAGGCTAGCGAGCCGGTTGCGGGACCGAGTAGGCATTGGCCGCATGGGCTACCTTGTCCAGATATTCCCTGGACTGGTTGTAATTTAAGATGGCCTCTTCCCACTGATCCGGGTCATTGAGATCCCTATCACCAAAGCACAAGAGGTTCGCCGCGCCCAGGGCGGCATCGTCAATCTGGTTCGGGTCGGCCTTGCCATCGCCATTGGCGTCGCCGCCGGCGGACTCCCACGAGGTAGGGATGAACTGCAAGGGACCCACCGCGCGGTCAAATTCCGTATCCCCGTCGATTTCGCCGTTATCGGTATCCGGGGTGTGCGCGGTGTTATTCGAGCCATCCAGGGTGATGCCGACGATCGGCGGCTGCGGGTAGCCGTTGTCATCCAGCTTGGAGGACTTAAACCAGTTGCCGTTATAGGTACCGTGCCGAGTCTCTACAAAGCCCAAGCCTGCCAGGGTATTCCACCGCAAATTGCAGCCCGGGTGCTGCTGCCGGGCGATAAGTTCGGCGTTGCCATAGGCGCGCAGCGCCTGCGGCGGGATATCGGTAGCTTCTGCCAGATCCGATGCCCAGTGGGTGAGCTTATCGGCCGTGCGGCCCGGCGCGTTGACATCGATATTGGCCACCTCTTTTCCACCTACGGGCGGGGTGGCGTCTGGGACCGAGGAATCATCGGTGGAATTGGATACAATTAGCCCCATTACCAGCGCAATGATGATTACTACGGCTAGCCCGCAGCCCCCGATTGTTCGCAGCAGCCTGTTCATGAGTAGCCATCCTACTAAGTGAAATTCACCCCGCCGGATAACTACACGCGCCCGCCGCGCGTAAAAGTCCCTGCGACTTTCACCCCACTTTTACTCCCGCGATTTCCCCTCCGCCCAGAGGCGGTTTTGTTCTTCTACGCCCACTATTTCCGCCGTGCCATCAAAGAGATACGGCGCGCGGGAGCGCATCTTGCGCACGAAACTTGTGGCGACATCGTCAAGCGAAAAGGTAGAAATCTCGGCGTGAAAAAGCACCTGCAGGAAAACATCCCCAAGCTCTTTGAGCAAATCCTCCTCGGGTGCGTGCTGGCGCACGGCCGCTGCAAATTCCCCCGCCTCCTCTTCTAGGTACGGCAGGAGCGATTCGTGGGTCTGCTCGCGCTCCCATTCGCCGATACGGCGGGCCGTTGCCATAGCGCTGCGCGCTTGCATCACGGCATCGTCAAGCGACTCGGCCCTAATCACCTGTTCCCCGGTGGCAATGCGCGCCTGGGTTTCTGGATCGTGTTCATCGGTGGTGACCAAGGTGCCGGTTAAATCATCGCCGCTTAAGAGATCCGAGAAGTTCCACCGCACTGATACCGGTACTTCCCCGGTGAACTGAACGGGTCCATATAACCTGCCATAGGCGCGCATGGGGATCATGGTGGGCCAGCGTTCATCGAGCAACAGGACTGTCATAGCTACAAAGTCTATCCCGTGTGTTTTCTCAAGTTCCCTTTAACGGGGCAGGCGCGGTACTTTAGGCCAATGACCTCCAGCCAAAATAAGTCCCACTCGGTGTCATTGTGGACGCTTGTCGCGCTGATTATCGGATCCACCGTCGGCGCGGGCATATTTTCGCTACCCCAAAATATTTCCTCCGTGGCAGGCCCAGGTGCCATGCTCATCGGTTGGTTGGTGGCGGGTATCGGCATGCTGTCCGTTGCCTTCGTCTTCCAGATTTTGGCGTACCGAAAACCCCACCTTGATTCCGGCGTCTATTCTTATGTGCGCGCTGGCCTGGGTGATTTCATCGGCTTTACCTCAGGCTGGGGCTACTGGCTGGGCTCGGTGATGGCGCAGGTGGGTTATGCCACGCTGTTTTTCAATACGATTGGGCATTACCTGCCGCTTTTCGATGCCGACCACCAGTGGGCGTCCGCCATCGCCGTCTCCCTTCTATCGTGGGGAATCTTCGCCGTTTTGGCCCGCGGGGTGCAGCAGGCCGCATTCATGAACCTGGTGACGACGATTGCCAAGATCGTGCCCATCCTGGCCTTCATCGTCTTGGTCGCGTTCATCGGCTTTAGCTGGGATAAATTCACCCTGGATTTCTGGGGGCGAAATTCCAATGCCAGCGTCTTTGAGCAGGTCCAAGGCATCATGCTCTTTACTGTCTGGGTCTTTATCGGCGTAGAGGGTGCCTCCGTCTATTCCAAGCAGGCCGCTAAGCGCACCGATGTCGGCCGTGCCACCGTCATTGGCTTCTTCTCCGTGCTGGCACTCTTGGTCTCCGTATCCACCTTGAGCTTTGGTGTGATGAGCAAAGAGGAGCTGGCCGCGCTGCCGGATAACTCCATGGCTTCGGTGCTTACGGAGGTCGTCGGCCCCTGGGGCGGCGCGCTGATTTCCATCGGCCTGTGCCTCTCGGTCCTCGGCGCTTACGTTTCCTGGCAAATGCTGTGTGCTGAGCCCATCGTCATGATGGCCATCGATGGCCTTATCCCCCGCCGCATCGGCACCATCAATGTGGCCGGCGCCCCGTGGGTAGCACAGCTGATTTCCACCTCCGCGATCCAGATCTTCATCGTCGTCTTCTACGTCAACGAGGCGTCCTATGCCGCAATGGTGCAACTGGCCACCATCATGTACCTCCTGCCCTATATCTTTTCCTCGCTGTACCTTTTGCTGCTGGCGATGCGGGGCAAGGGGGTTACCCACCCGCACGCCGGAACGCGATTCGATCTGTCCGGGCCGGATATTCCCAGGCGCGAAAACCGGCGCCACTTTGGCATCGCGCTAGTGGCCTTCGTGTACTCTCTGTGGCTGATTTACGCCGCCGACCCGGTTTATATTCTCTTTGGCGCCCTCGCCGTCGTGCCGGGCCTTATCCCGTATGTGCTCACCCGCCTCTCGCGCCGCGAGAAGCTTTTCAATGGATTTGAGTGGTCAATCGTCATCGTTGTGCTGGTTGCCGCTATCATCGCCGCGGTCGGCCTCACCCAAGGATCACTGGAACTCTAGTCTCCCTGCCCCACCAAAAAGGGCTACATCGGCGCGCTCGCCCGCCATCGCAAGTGGTCTTGGACACAGACAGTTTAGTACGGTAATTACACCCCACTAATTCTTGTGAATATCACTTTTGGAGCACTTGTGACTCAAACCAATGCGAGCGTTATGCCCTCTGCCACTCCTGCTGGTTCAGACCCCGCGGTAGACAAGGCCTGGGCGGAGCGGATTAAAGAGTTGGCGGAACAGCGCAATGCGGTGATCCTGGCGCATAATTACCAGATCCCGGAGATCCAGGACGTTGCCCACCACACCGGCGATTCCCTGGCGCTGTCCCGCAAGGCGGCAGAAACCGATGCAGATATCATCGTCTTTTGCGGCGTGCACTTCATGGCGGAATCCGCCAAGATCCTGTCGCCGAATAAGAAGGTTCTCATCCCCGATGAGCGCGCTGGGTGTTCCCTGGCAGATTCCATCACCGCAGATGAGCTGCGCCAGTGGAAGGCCGAGCACCCCGATGCCCTGGTGGTCAGCTACGTCAACACCACCGCCGAGGTCAAGGCGCTGACCGATGTCTGCTGTACGTCCTCCAATGCCGTCGACGTGGTCAATTCGCTGCCGGCGGATAAAGAAATCCTCTTTTGCCCCGACCAGTTTTTGGGCGCCTACGTCAAGCGCGAGACCGGCCGGGAAAATATCCGCATTTGGGCTGGTGAGTGCCACGTGCACGCCGGCATTAGCGCCCAGCAGCTAACCCAACAAACCCAAGATAACCCGGACGCGGACCTGTATATCCACCCGGAGTGCGGCTGCTCCAATTCCGCGTTGTACCTAGCCAACGAGGGCTTGGTGCCGCAAGAGCGCGTGCACATGCTCTCTACCGGACAGATGATTACCCAATCCCAGAAGCAGCCGCAGAACAAGGTGCTCGTTGCTACTGAGACCGGCATGCTGCACCAGCTACGCCAGGCCGCGCCGGACATCGATTTCCAGGCCGTCAATGACCACGCCGAGTGCAAGTACATGAAGATGATCACCCCAGAGGCCCTGGAGCGCTGCCTGATAGAAGAGACCGATGAGGTTACGGTGCCAGAAGACATCGCGAACGCGGCGCGCAAGTCCCTCGAGGCCATGATTTCCATTGGCAACCCCGGCGGGGGCGAATAAATGGACAACCTGCGCCTGCCGGATTGCTCTGCGCTCATTGCCACGGCCTTGGATGAGGATTTCGCTTACGGGCCGGATTACACCTCCCTGGCCACGGTGCCGGGTAAGGCCCGCTGCACGGCGGAGTTCACCGCGCGCGAGGCCGGCACCATCGCAGGCTTGGGCCTTATCGAGCAGGTCCTTGACGCGACCGCCCAGCGTTTAAGCCAGTGGGGCGTGGATACAGGCGCCGCGCTTGCCGATGCCCCGACCCCCACCATCACACTCCGCTCCACCGACGGCGACCGCGTTGCCCCAGGCCAGGTCATCGCCACGGTGCAGGCCCCTACCCTCTTGGTGCTCGCCGCTGAGCGCACCATGCTCAATATGGTCTCGCACGCAAGCGCCATCGCGACGCAGACCCGGCGTTGGGTCGATGCCATCGCGGCAACGGCGGAGGAAACGGGGACTCCGGATAGCATTAAGCAGGCAAAGGTACGCGATACCCGCAAGACCCTGCCTGGCCTGCGCGCGCTGCAGAAATACGCCGTGCGCGCCGGCGGCGGGGCAAACCACCGCATGGGCTTGGGCGATGCCGCCATGATTAAGGACAATCACGTGCTCGCCGTGGGCGGCAGCGTGTCCACGGCCCTGCGCCGCGTGCGCAAGCATGCCCCGGATATCCCCTGCGAGGTCGAGGTCGATACCTTGGACCAGCTCGAGGAGGTCCTCCCGCTGCACCCGGATATGGTGCTGCTGGATAACTTCGCGCTTGCCGATGTCCACACCGCCGTCCACCGCCGCCAAGCGCTCAGCCCAACCACGGCGCTAGAAGCCTCCGGCGGGTTGCAGCTTGAAAACGCCGGCGAGTACGGCATCTCAGGCGTGGACTATATCGCCGTCGGCGCCCTCACCCACTCGGTGCGCGTGCTGGATATCGGCTTGGACTTCTCCTAAGCGCCGAGGGGCTACGCGCCCTTCGGCTTCTCGCCCATCGGCTACTCGCCTACGCTGATGACCGACCCGGCGCCGGCTTCCTCGCCGGAGACGTTGATGGGTTGGACATCGAAAAGCGCGCTTAAGAAGTCCGCTGCCCATTGGATAAGCTCCTCATCGCGCAGCTTGGGCGAAGTGACATTGCGCCCGGCCTTGGGGAAGGGCACGTTGATGGCCTTGGCCGCAGCGCGGAAGCTCGAACCCGGGTAGAGGCGCTTCAGGCGCACCTGCTTGGAATCCGGCAGCTCCACCGGGTGGAATTTCACGCGGGTGCCCTGCACGGTAATGTCTGCCACCCCGGCGCGGCGGGCTTGGTGGCGCAGGCGCGCCACGGCGAGCAAGCGCTCGACCTCCTTGGGCAAGGTACCGAAGCGGTCTTCCATTTCCTCCCGCGCCGCCGTGAGATCCTTGTTGTCCTGCGAGGCCGCGAGCTTGCGGTAGACCTCGAGGCGCAAGCGCTCGGAGTCGATATAGGACTCTGGGATGTGGGCATCCACGGGGAGATCGATGCGGATTTCCTTCGGGCCCTCGTCTGTTACCGCAGGTGCCTCGCCGCGGGCCAGGGACTTGAAGGCCTCGACGGCCTCGCCCACCAAGCGCACGTAGAGGTCAAAACCCACGCCAGCGATGTGGCCAGATTGCTGCGCGCCCAGCACGTTGCCGGCACCGCGCATCTCCAGGTCCTTCATGGCCACGGCCATGCCTGCACCCAGATCGTTGTTCTGGGCGATGGTGGCTAGGCGGTCATAGGAGGTCTCGGTCAGCGTGGCGCCCTTGGGATACAGGAAGTAGGCGTAGCCGCGCTCGCGGGAACGGCCTACGCGCCCGCGCAGCTGGTGCAGCTGCGACAAGCCCATGTGGTGGGCATTTTCCACGATGAGCGTATTGGCATTGGCGATATCCAGGCCGGTTTCCACGATCGTGGTACAGACCAGAACGTCATACTCGCGGTCCCAGAATCCCTGGACGGTCTTTTCCAGCACGTCCTCGTTCATCTGGCCGTGGGCAACGACGATGCGTGCTTCTGGCACCAAGTCGCGCAGCTCGCGCGCCTTCTTTTCAATATCGGAAACCTTATTGTGGATAAAGAAGGTCTGGCCATCGCGCAAAAGCTCGCGCCGAATGGCCGCTGCGACCTGCTTGTCCTCGTAGGCACCGACATAGGTCAACACCGGGTGGCGATCTTCTGGCGGGGTGAGGATGGTCGACATTTCGCGGATACCCGCCATAGACATCTCCAGCGTGCGGGGAATCGGCGTCGCGGACATGGTAAGCACGTCGACGCTGGCTTTGAGCGCCTTGATGTGTTCCTTGTGTTCCACGCCGAAGCGCTGCTCCTCATCGACCACGATGAGACCCAAGTTCTTCCAGTGCACGCCGGTTTGCAGCAGGCGGTGCGTGCCGACGACGATGTCAATGGAGCCATCGGCAAGCCCTTTAAAGATCTCCGTGGCTTCCTTCTTTGAGGTAAAGCGCGATAGCACCGCCATCTTGACGGGGAAACCGGCCATGCGCTCGCTAAAGGTATCGTAGTGCTGCTGCGCCAGCAGCGTGGTGGGTACCAGGACGGCGACCTGGGTGCCATCTTGGACGGCCTTGAAGGCGGCGCGAATGGCGACCTCGGTCTTGCCATAGCCCACATCGCCGACGACCACACGGTCCATCGGCACCGTGGATTCCATATCCTCTTTCACCGCGTCGATGGCGAGCATCTGGTCCTCGGTTTCGACGAAGGGGAAATTGTCCTCCATCTCCGCCTGCCAGGGGTTATCGGGCGCGAATTGGTGTCCCGGTGCGGCCTGGCGCTTGGCGTAGAGGTCCACCAATTCGCCGGCGATCTCGCGCACGGCGGCGCGCGCCTTCTTCTTGGTGTTCTTCCAATCGGAGCCACCCATCTTGGAGAGGTGGGGCGATTCGCCGCCGGTGTATTTGCTGAGCAGGTCCAGCGAATCCATCGGCACCCACAGCTGGTCCGCCGGTTGCCCGCGCTTGGAGGGCGCATATTCCAGCACGATGTATTCGCGCCGGCTGGTCTCATCGCCGGATTGGATGGTGCGCTCGGCCATCTTTAAAAACTTGCCGATGCCGTGCGTTTCATGCACCACAAAATCTCCCTGCTTGAGCGCCAGCGGGTCCACCTTGTTGCGGCGCTTGGCCGGACGCCGCTTGGCGTCTGCAATATCGCCAACGCGGTTACCAGTCAGGTCCGTTTCCGTGACCACGACGAGCGGCAGCGCCTCGGCGTCTTTGAGCTTGCGCACCTTAGGAAAGACCAAGCCCGCATGGCTGAGTGCCTGATACAAGGTGACCTCGCCCGCGCTGGGTTCCCAGCCGGGGGTGGCCACCTTAGTGCGAATGCCCTGCTCGGCAAAACGCTCCACCATGCGCTTGATGGCACCTTGGGCAGGCGCGATAAACGCCGCGCGCCCGCCAGCATTGGTATGCGCCAGCAGCTGGGCCATCATGGCGTCGATTTCCTTGATATCGCCGCGCGGGGTGGGCCCAGGCTCAAACTCGAGCGGCAGGGTTTCCTCCTCTGGTCCGGCCAACATGCCCGGTGGGGAAAATGTCCACAGCGGCTGGCCGGCCTCGCGAATGGAGACCTCCAAAGACTCAAAGGAGCGGTAGCTCGATCCTTCGGTATCAAGCCCTTCCGTGGACAAGGGGCCATCCGCACCCATGGCGGCGGCCTCCCAGCCTGCGGCAAGGAATTCCGCGTCGGTCTTTTCCAGGTCCTCCACGCGACGCCTGATCTTTTCCGGCGCCACCATTACCACGTGCGTGTCGGCAGGGAGAAACTCGGAAAGGGTGATCAGTGGGGCATCGGAAAGCACGGGCAAAACCGCCTCCATGCCCTCAGCCGGAATGTGTTCGCTGACCTTGGTCAAAAGCTCCACCAGCGCCGGGTTTCCGGTATGCGTCGCCGCCAATGTGGCCGCACGCTGCGCTACCGCATCCGTAATCGGCAGTTCGCGGGCGGTGAAGATATCGACGCGGCCGACCTCGATTTCTGGGATGGTGCGCTGGTCAGCAACAGAGAACTGACGAATATCGGTGACCTCATCGCCCCAAAATTCCACGCGCACCGGGTAATCCAATGTGGTGGGAAAGACATCGATAATGCCACCGCGGGTGGCAAACTCACCGCGCTTGGCCACCATGTCCACGTGCTTATAGGCCCTAAATTCCAGGCTGCGCACCACATCGTCGAAGTTGTACTCGTGCTCTTCTTCCAGGTGCACCGGGGCGCGGCCCTCGATTTCTTGCAGGATGGGCTGGGAGAGCCCGCGCGCGGCCGTAACGATAATGCGCAGGTCATCAATGTTGTGCAGCACCTGCGCGCGCTTGCCGATGATATCCACGCCCGGGCTCAGCCGCTCGTGCGGCAGCGTCTCCCAAGAAGGAAACATTGCGACCTTGTCGCCCATCATGGCGGTAAGCTCCGCGGTGAGATCCTCAGCCTCGCGGCTGGTGGCCATGACCGCCAGCACCGGCGCGTGGTGGGCCAGGGTGCCAAGAGCCCAAGGGCGCGCCTGATCGATACCCGTAATGTGCAGGTCCTGGCCCACATTGGCCACAAGCCCCTTGAGCTTCGGGTCCGTGGCCGCGACCTTAAGCAGACCTGCCAGCATTGGCGTCGCCATTTACTTCCTGCCTCCTAGCTTGGGCTTAATTTCCATACCGGACAAACCATTCCAGCATAGATTGACTATATGCGTAGCGACGACTTCCTTATCCGGTTTATCCGGGCTGCGCTCATCCAACCACCACTGCGCCGTGGTAGAGACCATGCCAACGAGGGCCTGCCCATAAATATTGGCTAACTCCGGATTGATACCGCGGTGCTCAAAAGCTTCGCCCAAGATATAGGCCACCTGCCCCACCGCGGCATTGAGCAGCGTAGAAAAACTGCGCTCCTCGCCCGGCTTCGAATCGCGTACCAGAATGATGAAACCATCGGTTTCTTCCTCGACGTAATTCAGCAGCGCCATCACGGCCTGCTCAATGCGCTCGCGCCAGCTGCCTTCTTCTAAAGAATCCCTGATGACTCTTTCTAGCGCCAGCATCTCCCGATCTACGACCACCGCATACAGGCCTTCTTTGCCCCCAAAATGCTCGTAGACCACCGGCTTCGATACGCCGGCGCGGGACGCAATCTCTTCGACGCTGGTGCCTTCAAACCCCAATTCCGCAAAAGCGGCGCGCCCAATGGAAATCAATTGCTCGCGGCGCTCACGTCCGGTCATTCTCTGTCGAACCATGCCTTCTACCATATCCTTTGCCCCACCCCTACCTAGTAATTTGTTATTTACCCGGGGGCGTCAGGTACGCTATAGCTACAGCAATCGCTGTGGTTCCCCATGGTGTAATCGGCAACACTGCGGTTTTTGGTACCGCCATTCTAGGTTCGAGTCCTGGTGGGGAAGCATTTTTATACCCCCTCTCTAAAGGCATAAACGCCGGCGAGAGGGATTGTTTAGTTTTCCCATTCCTGCGGTCACAGAAAGCAGTCACTAAGAGAATCGCCCGACCGCGAAAATCTACCAACCTCGGGGCCCGCTGTATTCAGCGATCACGTTCAACGGTGACAAATTAGCGCTTCCCTTCCCTCTCCCTAGGACCATTCGAGCTACCGGCGGCATAGGGCAACGCAAAGACTCATCGATGCAATCCCTCTACGCATGTATACCCCCGTACGCCCCAAGATACGCAGGCGGGTGCACCCAAATCTCCAGCAAAAATTGATACACACCTGACGTATTCCTGTGTGTTCCGACACAAAAGCTGAATATTTTATGAATAAGCATTAGTATGTTTCCGGTGTAAACACCCACCTTTTGAAAACATAATTCCACTAAGGAGGAACCATGCTGCGCAAAGCATCCATCGGACTTACTACCTTGGCCATCGCCACCACCACCGCAGTGGCACCGGCACTCGCTGAAGAAACCACTGCAGCCGAGACCACCGCAGCGGTAGAAACCACCACCGAGACCACCCCAGAGCAGGACGACAACGGTTCCTCCAAGCTCAACAAGGAGGATATCCACAACAAGCTGGACGAGCTTTCCAGCAAGCACCAAGACGACAAGCAGGATCTCGACGCCAAGCACAAAAAGCACAAGGAAAACTTCCACGCCAAGCTCGACGAGCTCTCCAGCAAAACTGATGACTTCAACGCAAAGGCCGAAAAGTTCATCAAGAACATTGACTTCAGCAAAATTCAAGACGCACTGAAGGTCGTTGAAAAGATCATCGAGATCTCCGCTAAGCTCGCCTAACTTCAACGATCTCCACAATTCCACTAATGCTCTGGGTGTATTCCAACCACCCAGAGCATTTCTCTTTTCTCCATTTGACCGAGCTAACCCCTCTTTGGAGCAAACACCTCCGAGATTAAAGGAATCCGGCCATAAGAAAACCGTCCAGTGCACTACGCGCGCATTGGACGGTCTCGCTGGGTTCCCAAAAGAACCAATTATTGAGTGCTCTGTATAGTCATAAAGCCAATACAGAAGCGGGGTGACCTATTTAGCGGTCGACGTCAAGGACTAGGCCGTTCCTGTCGATATCGACGTCAACGCCACCAACTTCGACTTCCCAGTAGCCATCATTGTCCCACTTGACCTTGCCTTCGCCGTTGTGGGCACGCTGCAAAACCTGAGTCACTTCATCCTTAGTCAGACCCTCTTCGTTCAGGTCACGCTCTGCTTCACCGGAGTAACCGGTAATTTCGGTGGGCAGGTCGTTGGTGGCAGCGTTGCCACCGCCCTGACCGGCATTGCCACCATTCGCGTTAGCGTCTGCACCAGAGGTGACGGTGACGGTTTCCTTGCCATCATCCTGGTTATTCTGGTTGCTCTGTTCCGCTGGTGTAGCGGTCTCAGTGACGGTCACCGGGGCGGAGCTGCCATCATCGCTGCAGGCTGCCAGGGTCAGGCCCAGAGCGGCAGTCGCAGCTGCGATGGAAACGCGGCGGAAATTATTCGATTTCATGTCTTCAACCCTTCTTATGAGTCTTGTGAGTTTTCCCAACGTTTGCTGGGGAGGCGGTGTCCAGCCTCTGAGAACTCCAGCTCGACACGGTTAGTGAGTATACCTATAGCGACATATAGATTACCTATCCTAGCCCTAAAATGTGAGGTATATATCACAGTAGCATACGGTGTGACGATGGTTATGCTTGCCTTAAAGGAATTAGGCAACCCTTCGAAACCGGGTGTCCCTGCCGAATGCGCTAAGAGCGAGTCACGTGGTTTATTCGGGAAATCGGGATTACAGGTATCAGTCAGAGCTAACAGGGTAAGCCACGGCCATTTGGTTGATGGCTTGTTTCCCGTAACGATGCAGCCGCAACGACACGCTCCGTTTAGACCGCGCATCGCTTACAAAGAGGAATCGAGTTGCCAGGGTTCTTCTATCACCCACTGGCCCCTGAACATTCAGAAAATGTTAGGATTGGCGGGAAATTACTCCCCGTCGCGAATGTTCAAACTATTCCGCCGTGGTTTGGCTATTAAAGGCCACGCGCCTCCTGGCAGGAAGCAGTTCATTATTGTCACACAGGGTTAAACTGCCCTTTTACTTCTTGGCGTAGCGCATGCCTTCTATCACGTCATCATTGTCAAAGATGACGGGTTGGCCATATTCCAAATCGGGGCCGTCATCGTATTTATGCATCAAGTAATCATTGAGCTGCTGCATATCCTTCACCGTCACCGCCTGATAAGGCATATCGAAGGCAAGCTTCTCCAAGAATAGATAGCCATCCTCATACGGCACGGCAACGCCGGTATGTCCGATAAAAAGCGTGGCCGGTTCCGTCAAGGTATCGTGCGAGAATACCGACACCACCCGAGCATCCGTATCCGCGAACTCGATTCCGCGGTCTTTAAAATAAGCCTTGATATCGGCGATGTGCTGCCCTGGATCTTGCTCCATGGTGGTTTCCACATTCCCATAGAAGGCCTCGAACTTGGCGCGCTCGGCTTCATCAAAGATTTGCTCCGGCGCATTATCTAGGGACTGTTGATCTAGGAATAACAAGGAATCATTGGGATTGTCCTGGTCATCAACGGAAAAGAGCGAATCCGCCAGGGTAAAGGTATTAATGCGGCAATTGGTACCCACATAGTCCGCATGGTGGTCATTCCACGCCTTTGAAATGGCCTCCACATCGTAGTCCGGATCCTGCGTCCCGTAATCCGCGAAGCCTTCGGCCACCATGCTGTCCGTCGGTACAGCAGTGTTGTATTCGTCTACCAATTCAAAAAAGCCGTCGATACTTTCTTGTGGCATTCCGGCATCGGCAAGCGCGGTGCGGGCCACCTCTTGCGATTGCTTATCGACGAGATTGCTCATCGTCATCCCCGCCAAAAGCTGCGACGCATCGCTATCTGCGGTCGGAATCTCCGTGTGCTGTTCGCTCGCCGCCTTTGACTGCGCGGCAGCACTGGAGGCCGACGCAGATTCGGAATCATTCGCAGCCTGATTCGTGTCACCACTATCTGGGTTCGAGCAGGCCGCCAACAATAAACACGCTGTCACAGTAGGGACAGTCAGGTAGGAAAAGCGCATCATCACATGCTAGCGAAAAATGGCCCACACAAGATAGCCCCTCGAAAAATCGGGTAGCAAGAACTCCCAATGCGTCTCGGTACGACTTTATTAGCTCATTGTGGGGAAGCCACCACTATCCAATCTCCGGTATGAGCAATGAAAGTGTAAATCCTTTAGTAGGAGATATCCTCGTCAAACATCTTCTGATCCACCTTAATGGCAACGGCGGCTCCAGCACCCATGGCTTGCGGCATTTGGTCTGGGGAGCTTATGACATTTCCTGCAGCCCAAATGCCCTCCAGCGACGTCATCCCAGAGTCCGCTTTAACCCAACCGTGTTCTACAGCGCATCCGGCTTGTTTAAGTATTGAGTCATTGGGAACAAATTCCGGACCGGTAAAACAAGCTTCGTATTCTTTCTTTTCCTGCCCAACGTCAAGTACTACGCCGCCATCAAAGCGTTCAGATTCTCTAACCCCTTGCACCAAATTAGGTTCAATTGTGATTCCTAGCGATTCCATAAGGCGTTTTTCTTCCTGGGAAAGATCCAAGCCATTTGGATAGAAAGTCACTCGATCCGTCCATTTAGTGAGCAACTTCGTTATACGGAAAGTAAATGGAGGGTTCTTCCCACCAATAACGACCAGGTTTTTATTTTTTACCTCATAACCATGGCAATAAGGGCAGTGAAAGACCCGGTTGCCCCACAGCTGCGCTACTCCGGGGATGTCTGGCAATTTGTCAGTGATACCTGTAGCTACGATTACATGGCGCGAGTAAACGGCGTCGCCGCTTTCCAATTCGGTTTTCCACCCACGAGTGTCGCCATCAGCAAGAGCAAGCGACTTCGCCATTTGAGAAATAACCTCTCCGCCGAACGACTGAAATTCACGGCGTCCGCTTTCAAGCATTTGAATAGGCGAAGCTGAATCAAATCCTAAAACTCCGTGGGAATGCTCGCTAAACCTATTTCGTGGCTGATTTGAGTCCACTAATGCGACAGTCCGATTCGCGCGGGCCAAGGTAATAGCTGCAGAAGTGCCCGCAAATCCACCGCCAACGATTACTACGTCCGCCTTCATAGAAATAAGCCTTTCTCTACCCCACTACTGAGCCATCAATAATCGCAAATACCTTAATCTACTTCTTACTCCACTTTAAGCCAAGGAAAGTCGAGGCAATCTACAACTTTCGTACACATAGGCGATTTTCCTTCCTTGCCCGCATGCTTATGTCCAGACCGGTTGATTTAGTTAAACCATTGCTACTTCACACCACAGCTCGATGCCGGGGTGTGCACCGGCAATAATCACTCATTTTCTCTCTTCCGAAAGACCAATGCGTTGGACACCTCTCCTCACCCGTCTCCCTCCCTTGAAAATGCGACGCCACTTCCTTCAGCACATGTGGAAAAGCCGCTTGTAAAGCGGTGGTGGTTCTGGCTATTGCTCGTTGGATCCGCCCTCGTAGCATTAATATTCTTTGATCTTGCCATTTTGAAAATAAGCGAAACCGAAGATACAAAAGCTGCTTTGGATGCATGCCGTGAGCAGGTAACCAGCCGTGCCAAGTATCCCGGTGGAGTCAGTTTTCCAGAAGACATTGACATTCAGTCGTCAGATTCAATCACTGATTCGCCGCGTAGGTACTACGCCTTTGGCCACGTTGATTTCCCCAATGGATTTGGCACTCCAGTCCGAGAATTCTATTCCTGCAACATTGTCGTTGATTTGGGCGATATTCAAGACAGTACCGTCCACGTTGCCAAAGATCCGCTGCGCTAATCGTTCTCGACCACTGCTGCGAACTTGCAGCCAATGTCGGAAAACTTTCCCCTTTTCCTCTCTCACTCACCTTGAAAGGTATCCACACCATGACCTCTCCATCCCCCTATTCCGATAATTCCCAACCGGCTGGTCAACCAGCAGCTGGACAGCCGGCTCCTGAGCAGCCCCAAAAGAAAAAGGGCGGCTGCCTTAAGTGGGGCGCAATCATCATCGGTGTCCTCATCGTTATCGGCATCATTGCCAATTTGGGCGGCAGCGATGATGAAACCAGCGAAAGCTCCACAGACCAGACCACCCAGCAAGGCACTGTAGAGGCCACCCCGGCGGAAGATGCCCAGGAAATAAACCCAGACGACGATGCTCGCGATGAGCAAGACGATCAACCAGAAGAACGAAGCGAAGACCAGGATGTTCCGCGCGAATTCAAGAATGCTTTGAAGAGTGCCAAGGTGTACTCAGATACCATGCACATGTCCAAGCAGGGATTGTACGACCAGCTCAGCAGCGAGTACGGTGAACAATTCAGCCCGGAAGCCGCCCAGTACGCAATTGATAATTTGGAAGCGGACTACCACGATAATGCGCTTCAAACGGCCCGCGATTACGAAGAAATGATGAGCATGTCGCCCAATGCTATCTATGACCAGCTCGTTAGCGAATACGGTGAAAAGTTCACCGCAGAAGAAGCACAGTACGCAGTGGATAATCTGTAGTCGTCCTCCACAAGGCACTCACGCAGTGCCGTCGAGGTGCCTTGCTCTTGCTCGAGGGCGATGCTTATAGTCGCCCTCACTAGCATTGCAGCAGCGTTGCACTCGAAAGGATTCCTGCCATGACCGCTCCACACTCCACGTCTTCCCCGGAACCTGATGATGACGACTCCCGGGAGCCATTGCCCCTGACCAAGGATCCTTTCCTCAGGTGGAGCGTTCTTGTCCTGATTATCCTTACTATCATCGCCATGGTCACCAACCTGCCTTAAAGCTGGCTGCGGTACGGCCCTATGCGCCGTTTAAGCCGCTAGCGCTTGCGCCGGCCGCGGCGGAAGCCTTTTATCTCCGCCTTCTTGGCAATCGCGGCCACCTGTGCCGCGGTGTAGTTCACTGGCGCGACCCCAGCGCGGGGCAGGACCCAGCCCCGCCAGTAGGAAATGATGGCCATGCCACTGCCGACGATCGGGGAAACCACCATGCCCATGGCAAATTGGTCATAGGATGCAAAGGTCACCATGACAATGCCTGTGACGATAGACGGCACTGCGTAGAGGGGGCTGCCGCCGAAAATGGACGGGATTTGTCCAGAGGCGACATCACGGACCATTCCCCCGCCGACGGCGGTTAAGACACCTAAAAACACGCACGGGATCATGGGCATGCCTGCAGCCAGTGCCTTCACGCAACCGGTGGTAGACCACATACCCAAAATGATGGCATCGCCGTGCTCGCGGAAAATCTCCCACGCCTTTCCCTTCAGTTCCATAAGGAAGGCCGTCAGCGCCCCGGCGCAGGCAAGGCCCAAGTACCAGGGATCTGAGATGGCGGCTGCGGGGCCGTCATCGATAAGCATGTCGCGGATCATGCCGCCAGCCAGGCCGGAAAATAAGGCGAGGAAAATAAAACCCACGATGTCGAATTCGCGGCGGCGGGCGATCGTGCCGCCGATGATGCCGTTCAAGGCCACTCCGATCAGATCGAAGGCCTGGTACATCGTATTGATGAGGGGATCCACGTCGTGCATAACAACTACTGAACATAGCCGATCGCAGCGGTTTCGCCCTTTCCAGGGGTAGGAAGCGAGTAAAGTTGATAGACGGTCTCTTCTGACCGGATTACAGTGTTATCCCGCTTTGTCTCGGTTATCTCGAAAGTTCTTTCATGTCTAACTCAAATGCCAGGTACTTCATCTGGTCCAATGGCCTACAAAATTTAGGCGACCAGATCGTTGCGTCCAAAACGGTGCTGCCGGCGCTCTTTAATGCGGCAGGCGTCCCTGCCTTCTTCACCGGTCTGCTTACCCCTATCCGGGAATCTGGCTCCATGCTGCCGCAGGCCGCTCTTACCCCTTGGGTGACCACGCACCGCGCCCGCAAGCGCTTGTGGATGATCGGCTCGACCGGCCAAGCCATCTCCGCCGCCGTGATTGCCCTTGCAGCATTCTTTATACGCGGCGCATGGTTGGGTGTGGTCGTGCTTCTCGCCTTGGCTGCGCTTTCCCTGTTCCGCGCGTTGTGTTCCATCGCCGGCAAGGACGTGCAGGCGCGCACGATTTCCAAGGGACAGCGCGGCCGGGTGACTGGATCCGCAACGGCCTTGGGCGGCGGCGCCACCCTGCTAGTCGGTGTCATCTTATTCCTCTTAGGAGATCTCACGATCTCTACTATGGGCATCGTTTTATTGGTCGGCGCTTCTACCTGGGCCATTGCCACGTGGGTATTTTCGCACGTGGAAGAGCCGGTGCCGGAGGGTAAGCAAGAGGGCATCGATAAGAGCTGGTGGTCAGATACGTGGAAGCTTTTCACTGACGATGCCCAATTCCGCAACTTCGTCATCGTTCGCGCTCTGCTGCTGGTCTCGGCGCTTTCTACCGCATTTATCGTGCTGCTGCACGATGACCTTTCTGGTGTCTTCGGCTTCGTGATTGCCTCTGGTTTGGCCTCGCTTATCGGTGGGCGAGTTTCTGGCGTATTTTCGGATAAGTCTTCCAAGAACACCATGGCGGCTGGTGCTGCCGCCTCCTCCGTTATCATCCTGCTCATCGTGGCTAGTTCCCACTGGGCCTCAGACGCTGTGAATGCTTGGGTCATGCCGCTCGGCTTCTTTGCCGTCAATCTCGCGCATACGGCAGTTCGCGTGGCGCGAAAGACCTACGTGGTGGATATGGCCGGTGGGGATAAAAGGACGCAATACGTGGGTGCGGCTAACACCATGATGGGCATTATTTTGCTCATCATGGGTGGCATTTCTTCCGTCATCGCTCTCGCGGGGCCAGAGGCAGCGTTGATTTTCTTGGCGCTCGTCGGCTTTGTTGGAGTGTGGCGCGCGGGCAGCCTTAAGGAGGTTTCTCGCACATAGTTTAAATATGGACTATAAAATAAAGCCCGAAGAACTAATCAAACTCAACCCCCAGGAGTTTTGTTGACCGTGGAAGCAACTACCCCAAGTGCCGTCGTCGTCCTCGCTGCGGGCGCCGGCACGCGCATGAAATCCACAAAGCAAAAGACTTTGCACGAAATCGGCGGTCGCACGCTGCTTGGACATGCTCTGCACGCCGCGGCGGGTATTAACCCGGATCACCTCGTTACCGTCGTGGGCCACCAGCGCGAGCAGGTCTCGCCCGTCGTAGAAAAGATTTCAAATGAGCTGGACCGCGAGGTCGTGCAGGCCGTGCAGGAAGACCAGCGCGGTACCGGCCATGCCGTGTCCTGCGGGATTTCTCCCATTTCTGATTTCGAAGGCACCATCATTGTCACCAACGGTGACGTGCCGCTTTTGACCCCAGAAACCATCGAGGGGTTGCGCGATACCCACACCGCTCAAGGCAATGCGGTCACGGTATTATCCATGCGCCTTGCAGATCCCACCGGTTATGGCCGCATCATTCGCGACACGGACGGGTCTGTGTCCGCCATCGTGGAGCACAAGGATGCCACCGAAGAACAGCGCCTGGTTAGTGAGGTCAACTCCGGCGTTTTCGCTTTCGATGCGGCAGCATTGCGGGATGCCCTGACCAAGCTTGATACCAATAATGCGCAGGGCGAGCTCTACATTACCGATGTCCTCGAAATCGCCCGCACCCCCGGCCATGGCGTGGGTGCGCACGTCGCCGCAGATCCACAGGAACTCGCCGGCGTCAATGACCGGGTGCAGCTAGCTGCCGCCGGCCGCGAGCTCAACCGCCGCATGGTGGAAAAGGCCATGCGCGGCGGCGCCACCATCATCGATCCGGAAACCACTTGGATTGGTGTCAATGTCACCATCGGCACCGATGTCACCATCCACCCCGGCACCCAGCTGTGGGGGGCGACGAGCATTGCCGATAATGCCGAGGTCGGCCCGGATTCCACGTTGACGAATATGCAGATCGGTACCGGCGCGTCCGTAGTCCGCACGCACGGTAGCGATTCCGTCATCGGCGTCAACGCCAAGATCGGGCCGTTTACCTTTATTCGCCCGAATACCATCGTGGGCGAAGATGGCAAGCTCGGCGGCTTCGTGGAAGCGAAAAATGCCGAGCTCGGCCGCGGTACCAAGGTGCCGCACCTTACCTATATTGGTGATGCCACCGTGGGCGAGGAATCCAATATCGGTGCGTCCTCGGTCTTCGTCAATTACGACGGTGTGGACAAGCACCACACCACCATTGGCAGCCATGTGCGCACCGGTTCGGATACGATGTTTATCGCTCCGGTCAATGTCGGTGATGGCGCGTACTCCGGTGCGGGTACAGTAATTAAAGACGATGTTCCCGCGGGAGCACTCGTAGTCTCCGGTGGCAAACAGCGCAATATCGAAGGCTGGGTTGAAAAGAAGCGTCCGGGCACCCCAGCGGCAGAAGCCGCAGCCCGTGCACAGGACAACGAGAAGTAAAGGGGCATATTCTCCTATGACTGGCAAGGTAACTGGTAGTAGCAAGAACATGAAGCTCTTTTCTGGGCGCGCACACCCAGAATTGGCTGAGGCAGTGGCAAAGGAACTCAAGACCGATCTGGTTCCTACCACCGCCCGGGACTTCGCCAATGGCGAGATTTTTATCCGCTTCGAAGAGTCCGTGCGCGGCGCTGACTGCTTCGTCATGCAATCGCACTCCCAGCCGCTCAATAAGTGGTTGATGGAACAGCTCATCATGATCGATGCACTGAAGCGTGGTTCCGCCAAGCGCATCACCGCGATTTTGCCGTTCTACCCATACGCGCGTCAGGATAAAAAACACTTGGGCCGCGAGCCCATCTCCGCCCGCCTGGTCGCAGATCTCCTGCAGGCAGCCGGCGCGGACCGCATCGTCTCGGTGGACCTGCACACGGACCAGATTCAGGGTTTCTTCGACGGTCCGGTGGACCACATGCACGCCCAGCCCATCTTGACGGACTACATCAAGTCCAAGTACGCCACCGATAACATCGCCGTCGTCTCCCCCGATGCCGGCCGCGTGAAGGTCGCCGAAAAGTGGGCCCACGACCTGGGCGATGCCCCGCTGGCCTTCGTGCACAAGACCCGCTCTAATACCGAGGCCAACAAGACGGTCTCCAACCGCGTGGTGGGTGAAGTTGAGGGCAAGGACTGCGTGCTTCTCGATGACATGATTGACACCGGCGGCACCATCGCCGGCGCCGTGCGCGTGCTCAAGGAAGCGGGCGCAAAGAAGGTCATCATCGCGTGCACCCACGGCGTATTCTCTGACCCCGCCCGCGAGCGCCTGTCCGAGTGCGGTGCCGAGGAAGTCATCACCACCGATACCCTGCCGCAGTCCACCGAAGGCTGGTCCAACCTCAAGGTCCTGTCCATCGCCCCACTGCTGGCTCGAACCATCCACGAGATTTTCGAAAACGGTTCCGTGACTACCCTTTTCGACCGCGCATAAGCGTTCCACCGATCGCACTACACCTCACACCCCGCCCTTCGCGCTCACCGTGAACGGCGGGGTGTCGGTGTTTTCCATCCCCGTGAGCGCCAAGGGCGGCGCAGGTACACGCAAGCACTACCGCCTGCCGCTCTCCCACCCGCCCTTCACGCTCACTACGTGACCCGAGCTACAGACATACGCGCCGCCGGTGAGCGCGAAGGGCGCGACGGGGGACGGGCGCGAAGGAAGCCTAACGGGGCGGGTTTTGGTTTCATCGGTCGAGAGATGCTAATCTAACTCAGTCTCGGCGAGGGCGACTCAAAAATTGGGAAGCCGTTATCGACGCGATTGAAGTTAGAGCATGTTGCTTTTATTGACGCCTGCGATGACTCGTCCAAGACGTTCATCGGCAGGCTTTCGTCGTTTTTATAACTTCGATAGCCTCGCCGCACTACACCGACAAAGGAGATTGCATCATGGCAGAGCGCCCAATCATTAAAGCAGAACCACGTACCGTCTTTGGCAAGGGCTACGCCCGCCGCCTGCGCCGCGACTGGAAGGTTCCCGGCGTAATCTACGGTAGCGACCAGGAGCCAGTACACTTCGCAGTGCCCCTTTTGGACATCCAGTCCCTCGTTCGCAACAACGGTGTCAACGCCGTTTTGGAGCTCGAGATCGAGGGTGAGCAGTACCTGACCATGGTCAAGAACGTTGACCAGAACGTGCTCACCATGGACATCGACCACGTTGACCTGCTGCTGATTAAGCGCGGCGAGAAGGTCGAGGTTGAGGTTCCGATTACCCTGACCGGCGAGTCCGCACCGGGCACCATGCACATCCAGGACGCAGACGTCCTCATGGTTGAGGCTGACGTACTGAGCATTCCGGAAGAGATCGAGCTGTCCATCGAGGGCCTCGAGGACGGCGAAGTCATCACCGCCGCCGACATCACCATGCCGGAAGGCACCACCCTGGTGGCAGACCCAGAGACCGTTATCCTCTCCATCTCCCTGCCTGAGGTTGACGAGGAGCTCGAAGAGGCCGCTGAGGCTGCTGAGGAAGGCGGCGCCGACGCTGGTGCCGACTCCGTCGACGAAGAGGGCGAGTCCTCCAAGTCCGACGATTCCGAGGAGTAATTTCTCACCCCCTCAAGCACACATCGCCGTGAGCATTGCTGCTCACGGCGATGTCGTGGTTTTATAGATGGTTTTATAAATCTTGTCCGGCAAGTTCACGAATTCTGGGCTTACTACTCAAGTTCATATTCAGTGCCGCATAGGTTTGTATTTCCAATAGAATTTCAATCTATGCGACAATAATGCAGTGACTCCACTACTCGTAGTAGGCCTTGGCAATCCTGGCCCGAAATATTCCGGCACGCGGCACAACATCGGCTTCGACGTTGCGGATGAGCTCGCCGGTGAATTAATGAGCAGCTTTTCGGTGCATAAGAAGACGAATACCGAGGTCGCGGAAGGAATGCTATCCGGCCGCAAGGTCATCTGCGCTAAACCACGGTCCTTTATGAACCTGTCTGGTGGGCCGATCAAGGCACTCGCCCAGTACTTCCATCTGGCACCCGCAGATATTGTGGTGGTGCACGATGAATTAGAGCTCGACTTCGGGACCGTGAAATTGCGCCAAGGCAGTGGCGATCACGGGCACAACGGTCTGCGCTCTACTACGAAGTCGCTCGGTACTAAGGACTATCAGCGTCTTTCCATCGGCATCGGAAGGCCGCCAGGCCGGATGGATCCGTCATCGTTTGTGCTCAAGCCGTGGTCCAAGCAAGAAAAGGTGGAGATCCCCATCCTCTGCGCTGACGCGGTAGCAGAAATAAGGAGTGCGCTAGACTAGCTGGCATGAAATTGGCTACTCTTCGCACCGCGTTCGGCACCTCCGCAATCCGCATTGAAGGCGATAATGTGGGTGTGGAGCTGGACTACGAAGACGTAGGGGCGCTGCTGCGCAGCGAAGATTGGCGCAAGGCCGCACAACTATCTGGCGAGCCGATAGTCTTTGATCAGCATGATTTAGAAGCAGTCGTCCCAACGCCAGGAAAAATCATCTGCGTAGGCCTTAATTACGCCAAGCATATCCGGGAAATGGGCCGCGACTTTCCCGAGCACCCCACGCTGTTTATCAAGTTCGCCGATGCCCTGACCGGCCCCTTCGATGACGTCTATATCCCCGAATACGCTACCCAGAAGCTGGACTATGAGGGTGAGCTTGCGGTGGTCATCGGCGAGCGCACGCACCGCGTAACCCGCGCGGATGCACTAGATTACGTGGCGGGGTATGCCATCATGAATGATTACACCCTGCGCGATTTTCAGCGCCAGACCAGCCAATTCCACGCAGGCAAGTCTTTTTACCGCACCGCAGGCTTTGGACCTTGGCTCACTACCCCTGATGAATGGGCGCCAGGTGGTAACGCGCGCCTTACCACCACGGTTAATGACGAGGTGCGCCAGCAGGACAATACTGATGACCTCATCTTTTCCATCGCTGAGCTCATCGAATTCTGCTCGCAGCTCTATCCCCTCAACCCCGGTGATGTCATCGTGACCGGTACGCCCGAAGGCGTTAGTTTTGCCCGCGACCCGCAACAATTCCTCCAAGACGGCGATACGGTCGCCATCGACGTCGAAGGGCTCGGTCATATTTCTAATACCACTCGCTACGGCGAGCCCGGCCTTTAAGCCTGCTGCACATACCCCGCACTAGCTGTGGCTGGGTTCTCACTCCAACGAGGGCACACCAGTTTTCTAGATAGTGCCACCAAGCCGTTAAGCTGGAAGAATGAGCACCAAAAGCAGCACATCCCCTAAGAAGCTGAATAAGAAGGCCTACGAAAAAGAGCTCGAGCGGTTGCAAGCAGAGCTCGTCGATATGCAACAGTGGGTTGTTGAGACCGGCGCCCGCGTGGTCATCATCATGGAAGGCCGCGACGCCGCCGGCAAGGGTTCTGCCATTAAGCGCATCACGCAGTACCTCAACCCCCGCACCTGCCGCATCGAGGCCCTTCCGGCCCCGAACTCGCGCGAGCAGGGCCAGTGGTATTTCCAGCGCTACGTGGAAAAGCTGCCTACCAAGGGCGAAATCGTCATCTTTGACCGCTCCTGGTACAACCGCGCCGGCGTTGAGCGCGTCATGGGCTTTTGCACGGACCAAGAATACGTCCGCTTCTTACACCAGGCTCCCACCTTTGAGCAGATGCTTGTAGAAGACGGCATTATCCTGCGCAAGTACTGGTTCTCCGTATCTGATGAAGAGCAGATTAAGCGCTTTGAATCCCGCCGCAATGATCCGCTGCGCCGCTGGAAGCTCTCGCCCATGGATCTCCAATCCATTACCCGCTGGGAGGACTATTCCCGCGCCAAGGATGCCATGTTCATCCACACCGATACCCCGACCGCACCGTGGTACACCGTGGAGTCTGAGGACAAAAAGCGCTCGCGCATCAACGTCATTTCGCACCTGCTCAATACCATCCCCTACGAGAAGATCGAGCGCGATCTGCCAGAAATCCCACACCGTCCCGATTCCGATGGCAAGACCTACGAGCGCCCAGACCGCGAAGAGTTCCGCTACGTGCCGGATGTAGCCGCCAAGCTGGAGGCCTCGTCTACAAAGAAGGATAAGAAGAAAGGCAAGAAGAAGGACAAAAAGAAGTAGTCCTGCTTCGCCCCACCGCTTAAATATCTAAGGCCCGCGGGGATTACCGCGGGCCTTAAACTATGCGAGCTTAAAGCTCAGAGGGTGATACGCGCTTGGGCAGGACCACCGGGCGGGCATTAGAAAGCCCCTCCACCACGCGGATGACCTGGTTGGAATAACCAAACTCGTTGTCGTACCAGACGTAAAGCACGAGGTGCTTGCCGGAGGCGATGGTGGCGATGCCATCGACGATGCCGGCGTTGGTATTTCCCACGAAGTCACTGGAGACGACCTCTGGGGAGGCGATGTAGGAAATCTGCTGGCGCAGATCCGAGTGCAGGGAGACGTTGCGCAGGAAGTCATTGACCTCATCGCGGTCGACCTCTTGCTCCAGCTCCAGGTTGAGCACCGCCATGGATACATCCGGGGTGGGGACGCGGATGGCGTTACCGGTCAGCTTGCCTTCGAATTCGGGCAGGGCCTTGGCAACAGCCTTAGCGGCACCGGTGGCGGCAAGCACCATGTTCAGGCCAGCGGCGCGGCCACGGCGCTCGCCCTTGTGGTAGTTATCAATGAGGTTTTGGTCATTGGTAAACGAGTGCGCGGTTTCCACGTGGCCGTGGGCCACGCCGTAGCGGTCATTGATGACCTTGAGCACCGGGGTGATGCCGTTGGTGGTGCACGATGCGGCGGAGAGGATCTTATCGTCATCGGTAATGGCGGAATCGTTGATGCCAAAGACGATGTTCTTGATATCGCCCTTGCCCGGTGCGGTCAGCAGCACGCGGGCCACGCCCTTGGCCTCAAGGTGCTGGGACAGGCCTTCCTTATCGCGCCAGACACCGGTGTTATCTACCAGCACGGCGTTATTAATGCCGTATTCGGTGTAATCGATAGTCGCTGGGTCGTTGGCGTAGATCATCTGGATCTTCGTGCCATTGGCCCAGATAATCTGTTCTTCCTCGTCCACGCTGATGGTGCCGTTGAAGGCACCGTGGACGGAATCGCGGCGCAGGAGGCTGGCGCGCTTGATGATGTCCCCTTCGCCCTTATTGCGCACCACGATCGCGCGCAGGCGCACGCCGCCGTAAGCGGCCTCGCGGGCGACGAGGATGCGGGCAAGGAGGCGGCCGATGCGGCCAAAGCCGTAGAGCACGACATCGGTGGGGTCGATGTCTTCACCGGCACCGACGATTTCCGTGAGTTCATCTTCGAGGTAGCGGCGCAGATCATCTTCGCCCGACTCTTCAAAGCCCAAGAGGAGGCGTCCAACGTCGATGGAGGCGGAGCTTAGGTTCATATCCGCTAACTCGGACAGGATGGGCAGGGTTTCTGCCGTGGAGAGCTGGCGCTGGGCAATGCGGCGTCCGTAGCGGTGGGACTTGATGATGTCGATATCGGTCTGCCCAACCAGCGGGCGGCCGAAGATGGTGGCGACGACGTTGTTATTGCGGTGCAGTTGGTGGATGAGGGGAATCATATGCTGCGCCAATTCCAGGCGCTCGTTCCAGTCATCATGTCCAATATGTGCGTTCGCAGTCACGAGGCTCCATCCATTTCTATTTCGGGGGTGGCTAGAAATCTTCGCCCCAAATTTTAGCGTGTCTTAGTGTTTGTTTTGGCATAGGGAGTCCAGAATGTCTGCGACACTACCCCCGCGGATTTTGGCGGCCGGCTCACCTACGAGGCAGTAGGCTACGGCGTCATCGTGCTGCGCTCGGCGTTCCTTGAGCACGGAATTAAGCATGGGATATACCGGAGGTACATCGGGGTGGGCGCGGGTGTAGTCGGTCTCTAAACCGCGGGCATGGCGCCCCGAAAAGGCGCGGGTGGAGACGGTGGCCCCGCCGCGCTGGAGAAGCTTACGGTTGTAGTCACTGGTTCCGGCTTCTTTACTCAGCAAAAAGGCAGAGCCGCACGACGCGGCGGCCACGCCGGGCAGGCTTAAAACCTGGGTTACCTCTCCTGCCGTGCGCAACCCGCCCGCGGCAATCAGCGGGATGCTCGGTGCGACGGCGTGGACGGCTTGGTGGACGGCGGCGATGAGCTCTGGCAGGGGCCGATCGTCTGGAAGCGCGGTGCGGTCCCACGTGCCGCGGTGTCCGCCGGCATAAGGGCCCTGTACGCACAGAGCGTCCACTCCCAGCGTGGCGGCGGCGCGGGCCTCGTCGGGTGTGGTGACGGTGGTCCAAGCCTCGGCACCCGCGGCGTGGATGCGGGCAAGCTGCGCTGCATCAAAGGTGCCGAACATGGACCACACGACGCGGGCGCCGCCCTGCAACGCCAGCTCGAGCTTGTCGCGGAAGCCGAAGGAATAATCGGGATCCGGTAGCGAGGTGCCTTCGGCCGCGGCCAGGTCCGCGGCGGCGGCCAACTGCTCAGGAGTTAACGGATCCTGCGGGCAAAAGAGGTTCACCCCAAAGGAGATGCCGGCGCAGGCATCGATCTGGCTGCGGGCGGAATCCACGCTGGCAGGCCCAAGCCCCAAGGTGCCAAAGGAACCGGCCTGATGCGCGGCGCGCACCAGATCCACGGTGGTAGGCCCGCCCGCCATGGGCGCTGGCATTACGGTTCGGCGCAAAGATTGAATAACCTGGCTCATAGGAAACTACTGTACCGAGCTAGAAAGGCGCATTCGTGGCAGCTTTGACAGATTTTATTGCCCGGTTTTTCGGCGGTCCCCCGCAAGCGCAGCCGGGGCTGGATCCGGCCGAGTTGGAGGCGGACTGGCTTATCATTGGCCTGGGCAATCCCGGCGCGAAGTACGCCGCAACCCGCCATAACGTGGGATATATGGCCGTGGACGATGTATTGGCCCAAGGCGGCGACGTACTCGAGCCGGTGCGCGGGATGGGCCTCGAGGCAGCCCCGCTGCGCTGGGGCGATACCCGCGCGCTGGCGGTGCGCACGACAACGTTTATGAACCTTTCCGGTGATCCGATTGCCCCGTTGGCGCAGGCTTTGGGCATTGCGGCAGACCACATCATCGTCATCCACGATGAGCTCGACCTGCCGGCCAATAAGATTCGGCTAAAGCAAGGCGGCAATGAAAATGGGCACAACGGGCTGAAGTCGCTCACACACAACCTGGGTACGCGGGATTATGTGCGCGTGCGCATTGGCATCGCGCGCCTGCCCAAGGGTTCGTCGATTCCGGACTATGTCTTAGCGCCTGTCGATGCCGGCCCCGGCTTCGATACCGCCATCGCCACCGCCGCCGAAGCCGCCCAGCTCATCGCGACGCAAGGGCTCGTACAAGCCCAAAACCGCATTCACTCGCGCTAGGACTGGGAAAATTTCTCCAGCGCCTGCGGGCTGCCGGCGGCGACGATGAAATCGGTGGGGGCGAGCTGGGTGGCATCGGCAAGCGGGGCCCAAGCACCCTCCGCCTGACAGACTGAGACCAACTGCACGTGGTGGGTGCGCCAAACCTCGCCCAAATCGAGCGGGCGGCCCGTGACCGAGGAGGGCGCGGCCATTTGCGTCACGCCGTAGTACGGGGCGATCTCAGCAAAGTCGCGGAAGCGCCCGCCCAAGAGATAGGCCACGCGGCGGCCGGTATCGCGCTCGGGGCGGATGACGTGGTGGGCGCCAATCTGGCGCAGGATGCGCTCGTGGGCCTCCGAATTGGCCTTGGCCCAAATATCCTTGACACCCAGCTCCACCAGGTTTGAGACAGTGAGGATGGACGCCTCCAGGTGCGAGCCGATGCCCACGATGACCCGCTCCACCTCATCGATGCCCAGCTGGCGCAGCGCCGCCGGATCGGTGGTATCCGCGGAAATGGCCTCGGTTAAGTGCGGTGCCTGTTCGCGCACGATCTTTTCATCGGAATCGATACCGAGGACCTCTACCCCATGGCCCATAAGCTCGCTTGCCAGGGAGCAACCAAACCGCCCCAAGCCAATGACGACGACCGGGGCGATGTCGAGGGTGGCGCGGGAATGGCCCAGCGCCTTAAAAATGCTAGCCAATGAAGGGCCTTTCTTCGGGGTAGCTGTAGCGGCGGCTTAAATTCTTTGCCGCCAGCGCTGCTACCAGGGTGGTTGGGCCAACGCGGCCCAGGTACATGATGAAACACAGTACGATTTGTGAGGGTGCGGACAAGCTGGCGGTAATCCCAGTGGATAGGCCCACTGTGGCAAAGGCGGACATAACTTCGAAGGAGACCTGATCGCCGGTAAATTGCGGATCGAAAAAGCGCAGCGCCGCCACACCGAGGGTCACCACCAGCACGCCGGCGAAGCTCAATGCTAGCGCCTGCCGGGTAACGCTGTGGGGAAGGCTGCGGTGGTAAATGGAGGTCTTTTCCTTGCCTAAGAACTCCGCGGCCATGGCGGCCAGCAGCACGCACGCGGTGGTGACCTTGATGCCGCCGGCGGTACCGGCTGAGCCGCCACCGATGAACATCAAAATATCGGTGCCCATGAGCGTTACCGGGTGAACCTCACCGTAGTCGAAGGTATTAAAACCGGCCGTGCGCGGGGAGACGCTGGCAAAGAACGCGTTGAGGATTTTCTCGCCCCACGACATCGGTGCCAGGACGCCATTCCACTCCGTCAAGGCAAAAAATATCGTGCCGGCTACAAGCAGCACGCCGGTGGCCGCCAGAGTCATGCGCGCCGTGATGGAAAAGCGGCGCATCGCCTCCGACCCGCGCCGGACGTGGCGCACCAATTCCGCCCAGACTGGAAAACCCAGCCCGCCGCCGATGACCGCCCCGGCCAGCGGCAAGAGAATCCAGGCGTCGCCCACAAAGGGCACGAGGTTATCGCTATTGGTGCTAAACCCAGCGTTATTAAAGGCCGAAATCGCATGGAAGATGCCCTCCCACAAAGCTCGCGGGAAGGAATGCCCGTAGCCCACCATAAGCCGCACGGTGACCGCCGCGGCGATAATGCTTTCTACCACCGCGGTAAAGGCGAAGGTAAAAATCAGGGTGCGGCGGATGCCACCGGCGAGGATGGGCCGGCTTTCATAGGCGCCGGTCTTGCGCGCCTTGAAGCTAATCCGGCCGGTCAAAAGCAGGCCGGATAGCGAGGCCAGCGACATAATCCCCAAACCGCCCAGTTGGATCAGGGCCAAAATGACGACCTGCCCGGCCGGGCTCCAGAAGCTGCCGGTATCGACCACGACCAGGCCGGTCAGCGAGACTGCGGAGGTTGCGGTAAAAAGGGCAGATAAAAACGAGGCGCGGGAATCTCCCGCCTCGGCGAACGGCAGCAATAACAATGCCGTTCCTATCAGGATGAGCAGTAGAAACCCGGTGGCTGTTAGCCGCGCCGGTCCCCACTGCCGCAGAAAAAGCAGGCGCTTCACAAACCGGAAGTATAGACCCGTCCAGCCCCAAGCGGAACTGCGCGGCGGGACGCCGCGGAGAAATATCACGAACGAATGTCGCAAACGAATGTCGCGACCATCGCTAGAATCTAGCGTATGACTTCGCCGTATTCCGCCGCTAGGACCATCGTGATTACCGGGGCATCGTCAGGCATTGGTGCCGCAGCCGCCCGGCAGATTCGCCGCACGCGCCCGCAGGATAACCTCGTCATCATCGGTCGTAATCCGGACAAGACCAAGGCCGTTGCAAAGGAGGTGGACGGACAGTATTTCCTCGCCAATTTCGAATCGCTTGCCCAAGTGCGCCAGCTGGCTAATGACCTGCAACAACTAGAGCGCATCGATGCTTTGGGCAATAATGCCGGGGGTATCTTCGATGGCCCCACCATGACTGCCGATGGATTCGAGCGCACGTGGCAGGTCAACGTCGTCGCGCCCTTCCTTTTGACATCCCTGCTGCAAGAAAAGCTGCGCGATAGTAACGCCACCGTGGTCAACACGGCGTCCTTGGCCAATATGCTGATCTCCAATTTCGACCCGGCAGATCCCAATACGCTGGAGCATTTCAGCCCAGAGCGCGCATACGGCAATGCCAAGCTGGCGGATATCTTGCTCGCCCGGTTTATCGATGCCCACGGCATCAACGCGGTGTCTTTTCACCCGGGCGTATTAGCCACCGAGTTTGGCAAGTCCTCGAACGGGCTTACCGGCAAGGTGTATTCCGGGGTCATCGGCAAGGCCTTTGGCACCGCAGAGGCCGGCGGCGAGAACTTGGCTTACTTCCTCACCGGCACCGAGGGCATCCATTTCCAGTCCGGGGAATATTACAATAATAGGCGTTCGCTGGGCCTGCAGCGCCCGATTGCGAAGAACACCTCCGTGGCCCACCGCGTCTTTGAGGATCTGGGCCGTCGCCTCAATGTGGAGTGGTAGAGGGAAACCACTAGACTATGGCGCATGAGTTCTGTCGCTTTTGAGGCCTCGCGCCGCCGCACGTTCGCCGTTATCGCCCACCCGGATGCCGGTAAGTCCACGCTGACGGAGGCGCTGGCGCTGCATGCGCACGTGATTAATGAGGCCGGCGCGGTACACGGCAAGGGCAACCGCAAGTCCACCGTGTCTGACTGGATGGACATGGAGAAAAACCGCGGTATCTCCGTCGCCTCGTCCGCGCTGCAGTTTGAATACGCCCCGGAGGGACACGAGGGCGAGCCTTATATGATCAACCTGGTTGATACCCCAGGTCACGCGGACTTTTCGGAGGATACCTACCGCGTGCTCACCGCGGTGGATGCCGCAGTGATGCTTATCGATGCCGCCAAGGGCCTCGAGCCACAAACACTCAAGCTCTTCCGCGTTTGTAAGGCGCGCGGGCTGCCCATCGTCACGGTGATCAACAAGTGGGACCGCGTGGGCCGCGAGCCGCTCGAACTCGTTGATGAAATCGTGAACGAAATCCAGCTGCAGCCCACCCCGCTGTACTGGCCGGTGGGCATCGCAGGCGATTTCCGCGGCCTGGCCCATATCAATGATGACGGCGAGGCCGATAATTACATCCACTTCATCCGCACCGCCGGTGGTTCCACCATCGCACCGGAGGAACACTACGATCCGGTGGCCGCAGAAGAAAAGGAAGAAGATGTGTGGGAAACCGCGGTAGAGGAAGCCGAGCTGCTTGCCGCCGATGGTGCCCTGCACGATCAAGAGCTCTTTGAGCAGTGCGTGACCTCCCCTCTCATCTTCGCCTCAGCGATGTTGAACTTCGGTGTCCACCAAATTTTGGATACCTTGTGCGCCATCGCCCCGGCCCCGCATTCCCGCGAATCCGATCCCAAGGCCGTGGAAGCGGCCACCAGCGCCATCGATGAGGTGCGCGAGGTCGCCGATGACTTTTCCGGCGTCGTCTTCAAGGTGCAGGCGGGCATGGACCAAAAGCACCGCGATAACCTGGCGTTTATGCGCGTGGTCTCAGGCGAATTCGAGCGCGGCATGCAGGTCAACCACGCCCAATCAGGGCGCAGCTTTTCCACCAAGTATGCGCTGACGGTCTTTGGCCGCACCCGCGATACCGTAGATACCGCTTACCCGGGCGATATCGTGGGCCTCGTCAACGCAGGCGCGCTAGCACCCGGTGACACCATCTATTCCGGCAAAAAGGTGCAGTTTAAGCCCATGCCCCAATTCGCCCCGGAGGCCTTCCGCATCCTACGCGCGAAATCGCTGGGCAAGTACAAGGCCTTCCGCAAGGGCTTGGAGCAGCTCTCGGCCGAAGGCGTGGTGCAGGTCCTGCGCAACGATGCGCGCGGTGATGCCTCTCCGGTCATGGCCGCGGTCGGCCCCATGCAGTTCGAGGTCATGCAGGCCCGCATGGAATTCGAGTACAACGTCGAAACCGTCACCGAGCCCATCCCCTACTCCGTGGCGCGGCGCACCGATGCCGAATCCGCACCGGAACTCGGCCGCCAGCGCGGCGTGGAGATCTTCACCCGCCAGGACGGCGAGCTCATCGCTCTCTTTGGCGATAAGTGGAAGCTCGCCTTCATTGAAAAGGAACACCCAGAGCTGACTACGGAGACGTTGGTCGCAGATTAATACCCGTCCGCCATTTTCAAGTCCGAAACACTTGCCAGGAGAGCCTAAAAGAGCAGCATGACCGGGATGACCACGATCTTCATGAACTGCGCCACCACAATGGTGGAGGTATAGCCGGTAAGGATGCGCGAATCCGAGCTGGCGCCCGTGGCGTAATTGACCACCGCGGGCTGGCCAAAGAGGCCGGAAATGCCGCCTGAGGTGCGGGTTTCGGATTGCCCCATAAAGCGGCTGGCCACCGCGAAAATCCCGATGATGATAACGGCGATGATCGCGGCCAGCACCATGGATTTCAGGCCCATCCAGGAAAAAGCGGTGGAGACAAAGGCCTCGCCGGAGGACAGGCCCACCGAGGCTAAGAAGATGGCAAGGCCCCACTGCTGGAATGCCGTATTGATCGGGGAGGGAATCTGCCACGGAATGCGGCTGGTGCGGTGCAGGGCGCCGAGGACTAGGCCGGTGATGAGTGGGCCCAGCGCGAACCCGAGCTCGAAGGACGCGCCACCGGGCAGCGGGACGACGATGAGGGAAATGAGGTAGCCGATGGTCAGCCCACCGCCGAGTGCTACCCAGTTAAGCTGCGAGTATGCGGTCACGGAATCGCCGAAGTAATCGCGGACATCGCCCAAGCGGTCGTGTTTGACCACGATCTCAAGGTCATCGCCGGATTCAAGGTGGGTTTCATTGGTGGCAAGGAATTCCTCATCGCCGCGGCGCACCCGCACGATACGCGCGCCGTAGCGCGAAAAGAGGTTGAGCTCCTTGACCTTGCGGCCCTCGATGTCCTCGTTGGAAATGGCCACGGTCTCATTGACCAGGCGCTTATCCACAAACGGGGTTTGGGGCTGGCGCTTTCCCAGGGCATCGGTAAGCTCCTTGGCCTTTGCCTTGGTCACCAGTACGCGCAGGACATCGCCGCGGTGCAGCTCCGGGTTATCGCCCGGCACGTCGATATCGCGGCCGCGGCGGATGGTGGCGATGATGAAATGATTCGCGAATTTTTCGCGCAGATCGGCATAGGAAATATCGCGGGTGACCTTAATCGTCCGCGAGCGGAAAATCTTTTCCGCCGAGTGGTCTTGGTCCTTCTGCGCGGGCCAGCTATGCCGCAGGACGAATGCCACGAGGAGGATGGCCACGGCGACGCCAACCGGATAGGCCAAGGAATAACCCACGGCGGGCAGCTCCTCGCCGGATTGCTGTTGGGCCACGGCGAGCGATGCCGTGGACGTCGTCGCACCGGAGAATACGCCGGTCACCGCCAGCGGCGATAACCCCATGAGGCTGCCGATGCCCAGCGCCGCGGCCGCCGCGGCGATCACCGCCACCGTGGCGAGCAACATGTGCTTTAGCTGGGTAGAAAAGCCCTTGAAGAAAGCCTCGCCGGCAGAGAGCCCTTGCATATAGATAAAGAGGCCCAAGCCCAGCTCCTGCAAGGAGCTGAAGATATTGTCATCCAGATCAATAAAGGATCCGAAGGCTAAGCCAACAAAAAGCGTACCCGCCGCACCGAAGCGCAGCGGGCCAAAGGGAATCATGCCAAATAGCGTGCCGAGCACGATCATGAAGAAAATGCTCAGCCAAATATGTCCATCAAAAATCGCTAACACGCTGTGCAATCTTAGGAGCTTGGCGCGATTTAGCTAGCTGAGAAAGCTTGGCGCTTTGCACCGATTACCGCCATTAGTGCAGCGCACGCGATTATTCCCCCTAATGCTGTCAAGAATCAGGAGGGCGATCTCACACCACCGACTAGAGGTGAGCTAGTCCAGCAGGAATTCTTTCCACTTTGGCCACTCGGCATGGGTTTGTGCCTTGCCTGCCTGGTAATTCGCGCGCAGCTTATCCACGTTGCGCTCGGTGGAGGTCACCTGCATGTCTTCTGGGAAAAACAGCTGCGCCTTTCCTTGGCGCTCTAGCTCGAGGAGCCGGTCCTTGGCCGCGTTATAAATGGGTGGGCGGCCAATGAGGGCATCGGCAATAGCGGGGTACTTGCGGAAGATGCGGCGGGTGATCGTCGGGCGCGCCACCTCGGGGCGGACATACCCGCGCGGCTTGGAGCCGATGAAGAGGAATTTCTCGTAGCCGGCTTCTTCAGCCTGCTCGATGGTAATGCCGCCGGACGAGCCCAAGGCGCCATCCACATAGGGCGAGCCATCGATGATGCGGATCGGCATAAGCAGCGGCAGCGTGGACGAGGCACGCACCCGCACGTACAAGTCTTCTGGTTCCTTCACATCCTCGCGGGTCCAATACACGGATTCGCCGGTATCGGCCCGCGCGGCGGCGAGCACCATATCCGCTGGGTGCTTGCGGTATGCATCCCAGTCAAAGGGCATATCTTTATCCGCGGAGCGCTCATAAATATATTCCGCATTGAAATAGCCATTGCCGCGCACCAGCGATCCCACGCCACCGAAGCTGGGGTTATTGACAAAATCCGTGAAGGATTCCTCCGCGCGCTTGGCATCGTGCGAGAGGTAATTGACCGTGTGGGAGGCGCCAGCAGATACCCCGCCTACCCATCCAAAGGTGACGTTTTCTTGAATGAGTTTGACTATGCAGGCGGCGGTATAGGAATTGCGCATTCCGCCGCCTTCGATAACAAGGGCGGTATTGCTGGCATCAATCATGGTCTCCCATAGTACGCGCGGCGATGTTACGGCGGTCAACCCGCTACCTGGCTGCGCGGCTAGACTTAATGGCTATGGGATTATTGGACGCTCTTGCCAAGCTCACCGGGAACGGGGCGCCGCAGTTGGCGCGGCCCGATTCTGCGGCGACCACCGTGCAGGTGGACCGGCTGGATATTAGGACCGCCGGCCAGCTCATCATCATTATCACCGGCCAGCAGGGCGCGCGGGCACTTGCTGAGCTCGCCGCCTCGCGCGAGTCCGCGACCCTTATCTCCCCCACCACCACGGCGCATTTTCCCGCCTTAACGAAGGATGCGCTGCCGGTCAAAGACCCCAAACACGGCTGGATCATCCCCATCACGCCGTCGCTGGCGAGCGCGCTTTCTCAGGCAGAGATTGCAGGTGCTCCGCTTGCCGATGCCCCCATCTCCGGCGAGTACGAGCTTTCCCCCAGCCTCGCGGTGGTGGTGGAATAATGCCTATCTATCCCTTCCAGGGTAAGCGCCCGCGCATCCACCGCAGCGCTTGGATCGCGCCGAATGCCACCATCATTGGTGATGTGGAAATCGGCCCGGATTCTTCCGTCTTTTATGGCTGCGTGCTGCGCGGCGATGTCGGCCCCATCCGCATTGGCAGCCGGTGCAATATTCAGGACAATAGCGTCATCCACGTGGAGCGGGAGGTGCCGTGCATCCTTGAAGACGATGTCACGGTAGGCCACATGGCCATGTTCCACGGCACCCATGTGGGCGCTGGCAGCCTAGTGGGCATGTCCGCTACCCTGCTATCTCGCTCCACCATCGGGCCCGGTTCGCTCATCGCAGCCGGCGCACTGGTGCGCGAGGGCGCAGATATCCCGGCGCGTTCCTTGGCCGCCGGTGTCCCGGCCACCGTGCGCCGCGAGCTTTCCGCCGAGCAATCCGCGGCGTTTATCCCGCACGCCGCGCGCTACGTGGACATAGCTAAGCAGCAATCCGGCACCGAACTGACGCTGGATGATGTTTACTTTGACTAGCGCATCCTTATAGGTTCACGACACCCATGATGATGAGGAAGGCGGCGACGACATAGCCGCTGATGAGCGCGACCCGCGTGCTGTTTTCGCGCGCCGCCGCAAAGACTCGGCCCGCAGCTGAGTCTGGGTGGGCGCGCACCACGGCAATGAAGAGTCCGCACACCACCGGCAGGGAAAGCGCCAGGGTGGCGTACCACAGCAGGCCGCCGTATTGGGCGGCGAGCGACAGATCCTCGGTGGCCAAGAACATGAGGCCGAAATAAAACGGCACGGAGGTCAGCGATTGCACTACGCCCATCACAAACCCGATAAGCACGGTGGTGATGGAAGGCCTGCGCAGTGGTTGCAGCATGCGCCCGATCAAGGCATTGGGTTTTCCTTGGGAATGCCAGGCGGCGAAGGCCAGGGCGATACCGACGATGATGAGGATGCCGCCGGCAATTGGTGACTCCAAGATGGCCGCTATCTGTTCGCGCACGCCCAAAAGCACGAACATGACCACGGCCGCGGCGGTAAGAACTCCCAACCAATCTCCCAGGATGACTAGGCCGGCAATCCAGCGGTACTTCCCGCGCGGGAGCATGATGCCGATGGCTACAAGGATGCCAATGAGCAAAGCATTGACCGAATCCAAGAGGGCGAAACTTACCGCGTGAATCATGCGCGATAGTCTACCTATCCTTCGCGCCACCCTGTGCGCTCTGGGCAGGCCTGGGTTATAGGTCACATTATTACGACACTATGCCCACCTGCACCTTACTTTGCACCATTTCCGCAAGATTGCATAGACTATGCACGAATTTAGAAGCAGCGCCCACTCTCTCACTCATTAAGGAGCTCACCCCATGTCCAGATTCCTCTACCGGCTGGGAAGCTGGTCATACCGCACGGTATGGCCCTTCCTCGCTTTCTGGCTCATCGTCTTGGTGGCGATGGTCGGCCTCACCGCCGGCTTTGCCAAAACCCCGAACCCCAACTTCGCCATGCCGGAGATGGACTCCACCACCACTCAAGAAGAGATGATGGAGCACTTCGATCAAGATACCGATGCCATGAGCGCCCCAGAGGGCACCGTGGTCATCCAGGCCCCTGCGGGCAAGGAGCTAAGCGATGATGTCGTTGCCGGGGACATCGACAAGCTGCTCCAAGATCTCAAGGACACCGGTGCGCTGAAGAACGAGGATGAGTTGGTCAGCCCGGTCCTCGCCGCAGCAGGCATGGAAAAGCAGATGGGCGAGCAGATGCGGGCCCAGGGCATGCCCGAAGAACAGGTTGCGAAGAACCTGCAGCAGCTGTCCCCGCTGAGCGAGGATAAGACCACCGGCACCGTCACCATCGCCTTCGATGCCAAGGACGTCATGGACATCAATGATGACGATATGGCTGCGGTAACGGATGTCCTGCACGAGCATGACGGCGACGGCCTTTCCGTTAAGTACCAGGGCAATGCTTTCGCGATGGCCGAGGCCGGCATGAACGGCAGCGCCGAGCTCATCGGCATGGTGGTTGCCGCCATCGTGCTGCTGGTGACCTTCGGCTCCTTCATCGTGGCCGGCATGCCGCTGATTTCCGCGGTTATCGGCGTGGGGATCGGCATCCTCGGCGTGCAGCTGGCCACCGTCTTTACCGATACCGTCTCCGATATGACCCCGACGCTGGCCTCCATGATCGGCCTGGCCGTGGGCATCGACTATGCCCTATTCATTGTCAACCGCTTCCGAAATGAGCTCATCACCTCCTCGGGCCTGAATAACTTGACGCCCAAGGAACTGGCCAAGGAGCTGAAGAAGATGGATAAGGGAACCCGCGCCCACGCCATGGGCATGGCGCTGGGCACCGCCGGCGGCTCCGTCGTCTTTGCCGGTACCACCGTGGTCATCGCCCTAGCAGCCCTGACCATTATCGGCATCCCGTTCCTATCCACCATGGCTATCGCCGCTGCGGGCACCGTGGTCATCGCCGTGCTAGTGGCCAATACCTTTATCCCCGCCGTGCTGGGCTTGCTGGGCACCAAGATCTTCGCCGGGCGCGTGCCCGGCCCCAAGGTTCCAGACCCCGAAGACGAGAAGCCAACCATGGGGCTGCGCTGGGTCCGCCGCGTGCGCGCTCACCCGTGGCTGCACCTAGGCGTAGGCGTTATCGTGCTTGCCATCCTGGCCATCCCGTTTGCGAATATGCGCCTGGCCATGCCCACCGATGGCTCCGCCAAACCTGGCACCCCACAGCGCGAGGCCTACGAGATGTCCGAGGAGGCCTTTGGTCCAGGCCGCAATGCCCCGATGATCGCCTTTGTCAATGTGGAAGACGTCTCCGAACAAGACCGCATGCCGGCCTTCCAGGATCTGCTCCACAAGTTCAACGACACCGAAGGCGTGGAAAACGCCCAAATCATCCAAACCACGGACAATGGCGATGCCGCCCAGATCATGATCACGCCGACCACCGGCGCAACCGATGAGAAAACCACCGAAACCTTGGAGCGCCTGCGCGAGTACCAGGGCGAGTTTTCTAAGGACGGCGGCTCCTACGGCATTACCGGCATCACCCCGATCTTTGACGATATTTCTGAGCGCCTGAGTAGCGTACTCGTGCCGTATGTTGCCATCGTCTTGGGCCTTGCCTTCATTGTCTTGATGCTGGTATTCCGCTCCATTTGGGTTCCGCTCATTGCGGCCGCGGGCTACGGGCTTTCCGTGGCCGCCACCTTCGGCATCACCGTTGGCATCTGGCAAGAGGGCATGTTCGGCCTCGTCAACGACCCGCAGCCGCTGCTATCCTTCCTGCCCATCATGCTCATCGGCCTGACCTTTGGCCTGGCCATGGACTACCAGGTCTTCCTGGTCACCCGCATGCGCGAGGGCTACGTCAGCGGCAAGACCGCCGCCAACGCGACCTCGAATGGCTTTAAGCACGGCGCGCGCGTGGTGACGGCCGCAGCGCTCATCATGATCTCGGTCTTCGCAGCCTTCATCTTGATGGACGAGCCATTCATCAAGACCATGGGCTTTGCCCTGGCAATGGGCGTGCTTATCGATGCCTTCGTTATCCGCATGATGGTCATCCCCGCCACCATGTTCCTCTTGGGAGACAAGGCGTGGTGGTTCCCTAAGTGGTTGAATAAGATCGTGCCTAATATGGATATCGAGGGCGAGGCCCTGCACAAGGAGCGCGAGACACTCATGCGTTTTCAGCACGACAAGGTAGGAAAGGTTCATCGTGACTAGTTTGCGCGAATCCAAGAAGCGAGCAACGCGCCAAGCCATGTCTGATGCCGCGGCCCGCCTCGCCTTGGACGGCGGCGCTGAGGCAGTCACGGTCTCGGGTATTACCAGCGCCGTCGGCGTCTCCCCGCGCACGTTCCACAATTATTTTTCCTCGGTGGCCGATTCCCTCTTGCACTACACCGCGGATGTCCTCGAGGCATTCGCGGCGGATATTCCCACCGCCTTTCCCGGCGAACCCATCTCTTCGGTCCTGGAATTAACGCTCATTGATGCCCTCGACAACGAATACATGGAGCTGCGCTCGCTGCACAGCCTGTTCAAGATCGGCGAGGCGATGGAAAACCTCAGCCACACCGCCGAGGAAAAGAAGAAATTCGATCGCGTGACACACCGTGTCATCGTTGCCTTTCAAGATCGCTACCCCGAATATTCGGCCTTTGAGCTCACCATCATCTTGAACGCGTGTGGCAGCACCGGCAATGCCTGCCAACAAGAGCTGAAAAGGCGCTGCGAAAAGGGCAAGACACCCAGCAAACGGGAACGCGACGAGCTGGTCCACCACGCCTTTGCCACCCTGCGCGAGCTCGTATGAGGTTTCAGTATCCTCGTAGGTAATTATGGATACTTCAAATTCGCTTGCCCAGGCCACCCGTGACGCCTGCTTTATTCAGGCGGGCCTTGATGCCGCCTTCCGGGCCCGCCTGGGCGATACCACCGATGTGGAATTTAATTTCCTCACCCCCTCAACGGATTCCGAGGGGCACCTCAACCACAATCAGTCCGTGGAGATCCGCTGCAGCTCGCCCTCCGGCGTCAAAGACTTCCGGGGCACGCGCATCGCCGTCATCGATTGCGCCGGCTCGCCTACCTGGCGGTGGGCGATGCAGGCAGAGGCTGACCTGCCACAGGGCGGGGATGACCCGGCGAAGTTTATCCCCCTCGCCCGCCTCCTGGCCGGCAATGCCCCGGTGCTGCGTGCGTGGCAAGGCGATCATGAGGCGATCATTGCCGTGGATTTTCACCCTCGCCTCGACTTTCCCACCAGCATTGCCGCGGGGCTTCGCCGCAGTTCGCCGGACATCGATGAGCAGCGCGCGGTGCACGAACTCGCCCACCACTTGGGCATTACGCTCGCGGAATCTGCCGCGGATGCTGCTACGGAGACCGCCGAGCATTTCTCCGATGGAACGACGCTGCATTTTTCTAGCGCACTAGGCGCGCCGCAGATCACGGCCATCGAGCCGGGCATGAAGGATACCCGCATCATCGAGGATGCCTTTTATTACGGTATGGAGCACCAGATGTACTTCCAGGGCAATTTCCCCGAGTCCACGGTGCACCTCAATGCGGACGAGGCTACGGCGGAAATCCGCTATTCCGGCGGGAAATCCGAGGCCATGGCGGTACTCATCGCCACCATTTCGGAGGAACAATTCCTGTGGGCGTGGGCCGATCCCGCGGTCAAGGACACCGCGGCCGCGCAGGCCGCCGCGAACCTGTACCGCTTCGGCATCGATCACCAAGTCCCAGCCTTGATCAGGCCCGCGCTGCCCTTGGACTACGCGCGCGCCCGGCAGGTACCGCAACTAGCCCTGCCCATCCTGGGCATGTGGACGTTGGTGGGCACCACGCTTGCCGATGGCCGCGTCGGCCTCGTCCTCCTCGATTCCGAAGCCCTGCATTTACCGCAACCTACCTCCGCGGCCACGGAGGCCACGCTGGCGGCTACCCCACCCCGAGAGATCAATGAGGCGCAGGCCCGATCGGCCTACGCCTCTTTCCGCGGGATTAGCCTTTAGCTAATACGTCGCGGATAGCGTCTACATCCACCTCCGCGACGCTTGCGGGGTTAAATGCCGCGTCATTGGATTTATCCACCAATACCGCGCGCACGCCATCGGAAAAGTCATCGCGGCGATACATATAAGCGCCGAGTTTCTTTTCCAGCTCGAGGGCATCGCGAATGCTCGAGCACTGCGCCTCCGCCCGGTAGAGCTCCAGCGCGGCCACGATGGAGGTTGGGCAGGCCTGCACGGTGAGCTTTTCTACCAGCTCCTTTAGTTCCGGGTATTCCTCTGCGGCCGCGGTGATGTCCTGCCAGGAATCGTGGCGGAAGCTAGCCTCGATTCCCCCGATGAGCTCCGCAAGCGGGGCCTCGTCTTCCGGCTGCACGGAGTGCTGTTCCAGCGCGGCATCAATACCTTTGTCAATGACGTCGTTGGCAAAGGCATCGCCGTCTTTGACGTAGTCCGTGGCCAGCCCGCTCCATACGAGGTCTGCGGCGTACATGCGGTAGCCGGTAATGCCCCAGAACTTCGCGAGCTCTGGCGAAGCCTTGCCGCGCGTGCCCACGGCATTTTGGGAGGCATAGGCCATGCCCACATCCGTGACGTAGCCGATATTCATCTCCGGCATGGAGGCGAAGGTCTTATCCGTGACCACGCAGTGCGAGCCGTGCGCGGACACACCCAGCCCGCCGCCCATAGCGATGCCATCGACCAGCGCGATGACCGGCTTGGGGTATTCCGCAATATCCCCGTTAAGGGTGTATTCCGAGCCAAAGAAGTCATCCACCTCGTCGTAGTTGCCGTCGACGATGCCATCGCGGGCCAAGCGGACATCGCCGCCCGCGCAATAGGCCTTGGGGTTGGTAGAGGTCAAAAGGACCTGCTCTACCTCGTCATCGGCGCGCCACTTATCCAAGGCAGCGGCGATGAGATCGATCATTTCTGGGCTCAGGGAGTTGAGAGCCTTTGGGCGGTTGAGCTCAATGACTCCGGTATGGTTGCGGATTGAGGACACGATAGGTGCATCATTAGTCATATCCTCTATTGTGACACACAACTCATGTACCTAGCTACCGTTTGCGACTTCACAGATAGGTCTTAATCTTGCTTCCACAGCTTATCGCCCTAGACATGGACGGCACCCTACTCGATGGAAACGGCGACTTGCCGCCAGGATTCGCGGCGACCAGCGAGCGTGCAACCGAGCTTGACGTCACCCTTGTTCCGGCATCGGGGCGCCAGCTCGCCACCCTGCAAGAGATGTTTCCCCATGAAGAGACCTTTATTGCAGAAAATGGCTCCGTGGTTGTGCACAATAACGAGCTGCTGAGCACCACGCCCCTGCCGTCATCGGCCGTCCACGCTGCGGTAACCGCGCTCGACGCGGTAGCCCAACCCCACACCGTGGTGCTGTGCACGCCGGCTACGGCGTTTGTGGAAAGGGGCATCGACAAGCAAGCCTCCGCCGAGATCTCTAAATACTATAAATCCATCACCTGGGTGGATGACCTGCACGATCCGCTCGATGAAGAAATTATCAAAATCGCGGCCTTCTGCGCCGATGGTAGCGAGAAACACCTCCACGATCCGCTGCGCGAGGCTGTGCCCGAACATAATATTGCGGTATCTGGGGCGGTGTGGCTCGATGTGATGGCGGCCGGGGTCAATAAGGGCGTGGCGCTAGAAACCATGGCGTCGCTGCTAGGTATCCCCCAATCCCGCACCGCGGCGTTTGGAGACTTCCTCAACGATTTCGAACTACTCCAGGCCGCTGGAACCGCCATTGCGATGGACAATGCGCACCCTAAACTCAAGGCCATCGCAGATACCATCGCGCCGCCCAATACCGAGTATGGGGTGCTGACAGTGCTTAATCAGCTTTTTGCCAGCGAACAGGATTAGACTCTTTTCTTTCACCATCTATCCGTAAAATATTGCCAATTTTCCGCGCCACGCCGTGCTCTCTACTTTGAGTAATGGCACTGCTCGCGGTCTAAAATTGGCCGATTAGTACATTTTCGTAGTGCAATGGGAGTTCATGTGAATCGTTTTCTGCGCTCGCTGCTGGGGAAGAAAGATTCCGAGCGTAATGAGGCCACGCCGCCGCCGACGCGGCAAAAAGATGGGCCTACAGGTGATTCCTCCACTGAGGCTTCCACACCTAATTCCAGCGCACCGGCCGAACCGAATGCGGAAAGCCACACTGATAATGGCGCGCGAAAGCAACAACAGGCTCCCAGCTCGAGTGGGCAAAACAGCAAGTCAACACCACAGTCCAAAGGCAAACAGGACAGTAAGAAAGCTGCACAAACAAAGCCTACGGACATCGACCGTGGTCTCGCGCGCCAGTCGCGCCAGATAGGTACGCCCACGCCGCAACAAAAGCAGGCTACCCGCGCTCAAAATGCGAAGGCTGCCAAATCCGCTCCGACTAAGGGCACTACCCAAAACAAACAGAACGGTGCCGCGCAGAAAAAGACCGAAGCGAAAAAGCGCCAACCGATAAAGCCAGCCACGGCCAAAGGATCTAAAAAACCGCAGCAACCCGCGACCGAGACGAAGGAATTCCCAGCGAGCCCCGCCGGTACATCCGGCAGTCCTAATACTTCCCGCCCTAAAAACTCCGCTCGCGCATCCCAATCTTCCGGCACTACTCGGTCCTCCGACGCTGCTCGTCCTTCGGGCACGGCTAAGCCTTCTGGCCCTACGAAGCCCGCCGATGATTCGGCGAGCGCCACGCAAGGAACCCCTGAATTTCCTACCCAGCAGTCTTGGCCCGCCCAAAAGCCCAAACAACACAAGCCAGAGCAAGCAAAGCCCAAGCAGCACAAGCCTGAACAGCGCGCATCTAGTCGGCAGCGACCAGAGCAGCGCCAAACCGCACAAGAATCTGCCGCTGCCCAAGGGCCCGCCTCTGTCCAGGAGCCTGCCTCTGCGCAAGAACAAAAGACTAGGAACCCGGGTGGAGAAAAGACCGCACCCACGAGGGCCGCTCAGCCTCAGCGCATTCCTGCCGAAGAGAACGCGCGAGAACAACAGCCTGCAACCGATCACTCTGCAGAGAAGTCATCTTCGCAGGGCAAGCAGGGCGCCAATAAATCGAAATATGCCTTGCAGAATCAACAAAACGACTCTGAAGTACTCGCAATACCGCCAGAGGATAAAAACGTGCGCAAGAAGCGGCACGCGCGGCTACGCCAAGTCAAGGGCCTGGATGGCCTGCGCGGCCTAGCCGTTGTCGCTGTGGTCTTATACCACTTTTTCGGTGACGCCCTACCCGGCGGCTACTTGGGCGTGGACATGTTCTTCGTCCTCTCCGGCTTCCTTATTACATCGCTCCTCGTGCGCGAATACCGCACATCCGGGACGATTAGCCTGAAGGACTTTTGGGTCCGACGCTTTAGGCGCATCCTGCCGGCCGCCGTCGCCGTGCTCGTTTTCTGTACGGCAATCGTTGCGTGGATTGGCGGAGATTTGGCCGTCGGCCTGCGTCAGCAATTCTTCGGCACTCTGTTCTTTGTCAATAACTGGACACAGATTGCCACCTCGCAATCCTATTTTGCTGATAACGAGATCCAGGTATTCGCCCACTACTGGTCACTCGCCGTAGAAGAGCAATTCTACCTCATTTGGCCGCTGCTCATGCTGGGTATTTTCCGCATCTCATCGCGCCAGCCGCGCCGCCTTCCAGTCGTGGTCGCCAGCGTGCTGGGGCTTGCCTCCTTCGCGGCCATGTGGTTTATCTTCACCCCAGGCGAAGATCCCACCCGCGTGTACTACGGCACGGATACCCACGCTTTCGGCCTGTTGACCGGTGCAGTCCTCTCCTTGTTGATGACCTCTACGAAGTCCGATCCCAACGCGGATTCCTGGGCCACCACCGGCAGGGTAGAAACCCGCGCCGCCGGCATCATTGGCTTCTTGGCACTTATCGGCTACGTTGCGCAACTATTCCTCATGCCTGACGATGCCGAATTTACCTACCGCGGCGGACTCTTCCTCACCAGCATCCTTGGTGCCCTCATGGTGTGGGGTGTCATTCACGAGTACGGCCCGATGACGCCGCTATTTAGAACCAAAGTCATGCGATGGTTCGGTCAGCGTTCCTTCTCGCTGTACCTCTGGCACTGGCCGGTCATCATGATTTTGCAGGCGCTATTCCACGGCAATCAGAACTCTGAGGACTCCTGGATTCTAGGCTTGATCGCCATCCCCATCTCCCTGATCCTCTCAGAGATCTCTTATCAATTCATCGAGAACCCTTTCCGCCGCGGCGGGTACAAGAAGACGTGGAAGAACTACTGGGCCTCGCGCCCGAGCTTCAGCGAACTCAAGGATGGTTTTGGCAAGGCCATGTGGCCAGTGGTCCCATTCTTGGTTGTCGCCTCTCTGGTTGGTGTTGTCTACGGCGTGGTCAATTCCAGCGGCAAGACCGAGTTGGAGCAGCAGCTCGACCAGCTCCAGCAGCAAAACGAAAGCAATAACCCACCTCCACCGGAGGCATCCGCGCCATCGACAGCATCGACTGAAGACGATAAAGACGGGGCGAAGGAAAAGGACGACGCCAAGACCCGCCCCATCCCGAAGGGAACGGACATTACCGCGATCGGTGATTCGGTGATGCTGGCGGCTAGTGATGCCCTCAGCCAACGGTTCCCTGGCATTTATATCGACGCCCAGGAATCCCGCCACTACACGGTAGGTATCCAAATCCTTCAGCAAATGAAGGATGCCGGTACGTTGCGCGATACCGTATTCTTGGGATTCGGTACCAACGGCGCCGCCCAGCCAAATCAAATCAGCCAGGCCATGGACATCATCGGCAAAGACCATACCGTGGTAATGGTGGTTCCCTACGGTGACCGCGAGTGGATGGCGCAGTCCCAGCAGGACGTCATCGACGCCGCCAAGGAATACGACAATGCCTATATCGCTGACTGGTGTGGCTACGCCGAAAATAATCCGGACATGCTCTACTCCGATGGCGTCCACCCGCTTCCCGAAGGCGCCACCGGCTATTCCGACGCCTTCTATGACGCTCTGAAGCAATATTCCAAATACGACAAGAGCGTGTCCTCACAATGCCAGGCTTAACGGAGAGCGCGGCGGTAGGCAGTTAGCGCATGTGCGCCGGCTTCCTACCTTGGCCCCACCCTCGCCCGCCCCTTCGCGCTCGCGGGGTGGTTCGATCTCACGGGCGGGTTCCCCGCCCGTGACCGCGAAGGGCGGGGTTATAAGCTCCGACTCGTAGGTGAACGCATAAATGAAGACCGCACCCATGGTTCACATGAGTGCGGTCTTTAGTATTAGGCAGCGTAATTAATCGACGGCGAACTCGCCCATCTTGTCCCACCCGGTGCGTCCATCGATGTGGACGTTGATGATGTCTGGGGTCTCTACGAGGTACTTAGGGAATTCGTCGCAGGCGCGCTTGAAGTGCTCGCCCTGAACGTGTTCTACGTCCTTGCCATCTGCGTAGGACTCGAGCAGCAGGAAGCGCTGAGAGTCTTCCGGATCGCGGTACCACTTGAAGTCGATGCATCCAGGCTCGGCGTTGCAAGCCTCGGTGTACCAGTTGATCTCATCAAGGAAGGTATCGGCGTATTCAGGCTTTACGTGGAACTGTACGTTAATCAAAATCATGCCCCCGATTCTACCAATGATGTGTCCACTACGTCATGGCTGTTCTGCCATGCACGCGGACCTCGGAAGAATCGGGGGCAGGTTCCGCGGAAGCTAAGAACTAGTTGAGGAAGTACTCCGCGATGTAGATGAACTCGCCGTCAAAGGCGGTGGCGACGCCATAACCGTACTCAGGTCCGGGGGTTACCTCGAGGCCCCGGTTAAACCAGTTGAGGCGCTCCTGGGCTTGCTCTTCGGACAGACGGTAAACATTGCCCTGCCCTTCTTCAGTGTGGGTCACGCCGCTTGCCACATCGCCGTAGTACTTTAGCTCACCGTTTGCACCCTGGTTTGCCCATTCCTGCGCGATAGCGCTTGCGGTCTCATCCGGGTGGTGGCCAGCCTGGGCTAGGTGATCAGCGGTGGCTACCTGCAAGTCAGCGGCAACCTGCGGGGCTTCGAAGGCCTCAGGCTCCGGTGCGGCTTCAGCCGTAGGCGCTTCTTCCGCTGCTACTTCCGGTTCAGCTTCGGGTGCGGCCTTTAGAAAGCTGGGCAAAGTAACGTTGTACTTTTCAGCAAGGGTAGACACCTGCTGAACCTGCGGGGTCGCGTTAAGCTCCGCAGAAGCCACTGCCGTGGTGCCGGACAGGGCGAGTACGGTGGTCAGGACTGCTGCGGTGGCGCTTCGAATCGGCTTCATAATTTTCAGCCTGTCATAACTTTTCAGAGGGCGAAAGCATATCGCCGGTTCCACCGCACTTCGATATGGCTTTGTTATAGAAACGGCGCTCGGTGAGTTCTCGGCTACCTCGCGGTAGTGAAGAAGCCTCCAGGAGGCCTAATAAATACCTACATCGAGTTCATCGAATTGCCGCTGCAGCTCCTCCGAATCAATGGAGCGGGCAACATCGGGCCCGGCGATGGCCGCAAAGCCATCGAGGACAGAGTTCCCGTAATTATGGCCCACACCATCGGGAACATCCTTGGCTCCGGGTAGATCCGCGGCAACTTGCAGGTAGGTAATAATAGGCATCCACTGCATCACGCGTTCACGGGAATAGGGGGTATCTTCTTTCATCCAATCCGGCTCTTTGAAGGCCAATTCGGGCGACCACCAGCTCACCGGATCGGAAGGATGCTGAATATACAGCATGCGGGTCCTGCCCCACTCCTCTTCCGGAACGCGTCCCCAGCGGCGAACCTGGTCCACGTCGTTGGCAAAGCGAACCACGAGGCCGCCGGCGTAGACCGGCGAGATTTCTGTGGACCCGGGATCACGGCGCTCCACAAACTGCGAGCGCAACTGGTTAAAGTGCGGCGGGCCAGTCAATAAGATGCCATCGACGGAATTGGCAATATCGCGCACCCCGGAAAAGGCGGCCTCGATGCCGGTTGTGCCTAAGGACTCGCCGTAGAGGTAGAGCTTGGGCCGGTCATCTTCTGGCAGTGAATTCCACCAGTCCACGATGGGGTTGATGAACTCTTCCCCGGCGCGCTCTACTTGGCCGCCGCCGCCAAGGAAGTGGAATACAGACGGCATGGCGGAATACTGCGCCGCGGCAATGGCGGTATCCCCACCATAGAGTAGTTCGAAGGCTTGCGCGGAATAGGACGATACCCAGCCGGTGCCGGTAGTCATGGTCAACAAGAGGGCCTTGCGGTCTTGGGCGTGGGTGCGCTCGAGTTCATCGATAAGCAGCTGCGCCCGCCCCTCATTGGAGTCGCGGTTACCCAGGCCGGCGTAGGCGCGGATGGGTTCTTTGGCAGGTTTCCCGGTCACCTGTTCTAGCTCGGCCTTATGCGCGCCGGAGCTTAGGAACCGGGAGCCTTGCAGGCCCACGCCGTTCCAGTCGACATCGGAAGTAGGCGATCCGGAGCGCTCACTCAGGGTGGGGCGCTGAGCGTCCGGATCGGGGTCGGCGTTCTGGGCGGTAAATACCCTATCGCCCAAGCCCACGATGGCGCCGGGAATGATGTTTTCAACGGTGTAGATAACAATGACCGCAACGATGAGCACTGCCCCAAGGCGGCGGTATGTGGAGCGGAATCGCTGCGGGAAGCGGCGCGCTAACCAGCGCACCAGAAAGATAATGGAGCGCAGAATAAGCAGAAAGGCGGTAAATACCGCCAAGGCCAAAGGCACCACCAGCAGGTAGCTCGACATAGACGGCGCGGGTACGGAATATACGCGTGCGAGCTGGTGCTGCCACCGGACGGCGATAATGACGAAACCGACCATCCACGCGATAAACGCGCCTGTGGCGATGCGCGCGAGTAGCCGGTAGCGCTTAGGCTCCCACGCAGAGGCAGCAAGCCAGGGATACTTATCCGCCCATTTGCTGACCACGAAGCGGTACCACACCAGCTTCACGCCGATGCCCACCACGTAGCCAAGCCCGGCGGCAAGGCCTGAGACCAGGCCTTGATAGGGCCAATCGCGCGGCAAAATGGAAGGAGTAAGGCCCAAGGTAGACAGAACGGCGGCGCCGATAATGCCCCACGGATCGAGGTGGCGGACAATATCGGCGATGCGCGCTTCTACTGCTCGAGCTTCTCCCCTAACTCCAGCCATTCCATCTCCAAATCCTCATAGGCGCTGCGGTTGTCCTTCATTTCCGTATCGAGGCGAGTCATCGCTTCGGTATCAACTTCTTCTGCCGCCGCAGCCAATTTCTCATTGATCTGCGCGGCGGATTTTTCCAGCTTCTGCATCTTCCGCTCGAGGGCATTCATCTTCTTGGAGATTTCGCGCTCTTGCTGGGAAGAAAGCTTCTTCTCCGGCTTCGGTGCCGCCGCCTCCGACTCCTTTTCTCCCAGGTTTATAACCCCAGTGTTCTTGCCAGCCTCGATTTCTTCGCGTTTGCGCAGATACTCGTCGATGCCGCCGGGAAGGTTCGTCAGGTTGCCATCGCCAAAGAGCGCGTACGTATTATCCGCAATCCGCTCGATGAGGTAGCGATCGTGCGAAATGACCACCAGGGTACCCGGCCAAGAATCGAGTAGAGATTCCAATTCCTGGAGCGTATCGATGTCCAGGTCGTTAGTGGGCTCATCTAGCAGCAAAACATTGGGTTCTGCCATAAGAACGCGGGTGAGCTGGAGGCGGCGACGCTCGCCACCGGAGAGGTCGCCGACCGGGGTGCGCTGGCGCTTGGCGGAAAAGCCGAGGCGTTCGGCCAGCTGAGAGGCGCTGAGCTCCTTCTTGCCTAGCTGCACGTAGGTGGCAACGTCCTCGACGGCATCGAGAAGCCGGCGCTGCGGATCCAAGTCATCGAGTTCCTGGCGCAGCCAGCCCAAGCGCACGGTTTGGCCCTCGATGCGCTTTCCGGCTGCGAGCTCGTATTCACCCGCCAGCGTGCGCAGCAGCGTGGTCTTTCCAGACCCATTCACGCCGACGAGACCGATGCGCTCGCCCGGGGCCAGGCGCCAGGTGAGGTGGTCTACCAAGGTGCGGCCATCCGGGGACTTGATCGTGGCATCTTCTAGCTCGATGACCACGCGGCCCTGGCGCTGCTTGGAAAAGGACATGAGCTCAACCTTGTTGCGCGGCTCGGGGACATTAGAAAAAAGCGCTTCCGCGGCTTCAATCCGGTAGCGCGGTTTCGAGGTACGCGCCGGTGCCCCGCGGCGCAGCCACGCCAATTCCTTGCGGGCCAGGTTTTTGCGGCGCTGCTCCATCGCATCGGCCTGGCGGGCGCGCTCGGCGCGGGCGAAGGTCCAGTCGTTGTACCCGCCCTCGTACGCATCGACGGTGCCGTCGTGAACCTCCCACGTCCAAGTGGCGATGGTATCGAGGAACCAACGATCGTGGGTGACTACGATGACGGCGAGGTTGCGCTTGAGCAGGTGATCCGCCAGCCACTGCACGCCTTCCACGTCAAGGTGGTTCGTGGGCTCATCGAGCACCACGAGGTCTAAATCCTGCACCAGCGCGGCGGCAAGGTTGACGCGGCGGCGCTCGCCGCCGGACAGGGAGCCCACGGGAGTATCCAGCCCCAGGTCCACGATGCCAAGGCCGCCGAGCACGTCGCGCACCTTGGCATTGGAAGCCCATTCATAGGTCTCGAGCTCGAGGGGTTCAATGATCGCCTGAGCGATGGTGAGCTCTTCGGGCAGATCAAATCGCTGCGTCACCACAGCCATGCGCAGATCCGAAGTGTGGGATACGCGGCCGGAATCCGGCGGCTCGATGCCGGTGAGTACTTCCAGCAGCGTGGTCTTGCCGCCGCCGTTCACGCCCACGATGCCGATGCGATCCCCGGTTTGCACGCCGAGTGATACCCCATCAAGGAGAGTTTTTAAGCCATAGGATTTCGTGACTTGCTCGAGGTTAATCAGGTTTGCCATAACAGGGACTCATCTTAATACCTCCCTACCGTCACCCCCGCATTCCAAAACATGTTGCTACCGAATTTCACTTGCAATACTCTGCGTGTGTATGAAGAAGCACACACTTACCCTCTGCACTATCCTCTCTGCCTCAGCGCTCACCATCGCTTCCTGCTCGGCGCCGGAAGAAGACACCGACGCCCAAAACACCAGCGAATCCACCACCGCGGAAAGCCACGAACATGACCATGACCACGATCATGATCACGAGGGCCACTCCCACGACGGCATGGAGGCCGAAGAAGGACAGACCGAGGTAGCCCAGCTTCCCACGCGCATCGTCTTCTCCCACGCTGATGGTCTGACCACCTACGATGCCAAATCCGGAGACGTCCTCGATGAAGAAGAGATGAATGCCTTCCTCCGCCTCAATGACGCCGGCAACGACCGCCACGTCATGGTGACCAAGGGCGATAACTTCCTCACCTACGACACCGGCCGCATCACCAAGGCTCACGGCGACCACAATCACTACTACACCGCAGATCCAGAGCTAGGCGATGACAAGATTAAGGCGCCCCACGCTGGCCACGTAGTCCACCACGATGGTTTTACCGCCCTATTTTCTGATGGCGATGGCGTAGCCAAGATTTATAAGACCGAGGACATCGGCTCCAAGGACGCCAAGCCCGTCAACACCGTCAAGACGGGCGAGGCGCACCACGGCGTGGCCGTCCCGCTTGAGGATGGCTCCGTGGTCATCACCAAGGGCACCGAGGACGAGCGCCACACCATCCAGCACCTGGACAAGGACGGCAAGGTCTTGGATGAGACCACCAAGTGCCCCGGCGTCCACGGCGAAGCAGCCGCTGGAAATGGAAAGCTCTTCTTTGGCTGCGAAGACGGCCCCGTAGTCTTTGACGGCTCCAAGTTCCACAAGGTAGACGTCTCCGGCTATGCCGGTGCCGATGGCTACCAGCGCTCCGGAAACGCCGCGGGTTCTGAGGAATCGAACGTCATCCTGGCCGATAATAAGACCGACAAGGACGCCGAGTCCGAGCACCCCACCTCCGTGACGCTGATCAATACCGAGGACTACTCCGCCAAGAAGGTGGACTTGGACGGCTCCTACTGGTTCCGCTCCCTGGCACGCGGCCCGATGGGCGAGGCCCTAGTGCTCACCACCGATGGCAAGCTCAATGTCATCGACCCAGACTCCGGCGAAATCACCAAGCAGATCGACGCGATTTCCAAGTGGAAGGAAAACGAGGAGTGGCAGCAGCCGGGCCCAATCCTGAAGGCCGCCAATGGCTATGCCTACATCACGGACGCGCAGAAGAAGGAGCTCGTCGTCATCGACCTCTTGCGCGGTAAGGAAACCGACCGCTACGAGCTGGACTTTGAGCCCACCGAAATGGCCGTGCTCTAAATATCCAGCGCTCTAGTGCTCGTGCTTGGCGATGCCCCCACTCGCCCCAAGCTAGAGCACCTCCGCACCCGCAGCCGGGCCCTGGGCTACAACGCCCTTGGTGCCCGGTATTTCTATGCTGACCTGTGCTGCAACTTCCTCCGCATCTTCCTGCGAAGCGCATAAGAACGCGCAGGTGGGCCCGCTGCCGGAGACGATACCGTTGAGCGCGCCCGCATCCATGCCCGCCTCTAAGGTCTTGCGGAGATCTGGGCGCAGGGATAGCGCGGCGGGCTGTAGATCATTGTGTAGGTGCGCCGCCACACGGTGGGCATCGCCGGAGATAAGCGCCTGGGAAACCTCCGTCGTATCGAGCGCCGGCGCGGTTACCCGCCCTGCATCACGCAATTCATCGAGTTTGCTGAACACACTTGGTGTTGAGAGCCCACGGTCAGAAGCGATCAGCGCCCAGTGATAGGTGCCCCTGGTCATCATGGAGGTCAACTGCTCCCCGCGCCCAGTACCAAGCGCTGTGCCGCCCAGCAAGGTAAACGGCACATCGGAGCCGAGGGCGGCGCCCAAGGCATTCAGAATGTGATCTCCTACCGAATCAATCCCGTAATAACGGCCGTAGCAGCGCTCGGCAAGGCGCAGCGCCGCCGCGGCATCCGCAGAACCGCCCGCCATGCCGCCGGCGGTGGGAATCGCCTTGTGAATCTCAAGGCCCACCTCTGGAATCTTGATGCCGCCGCGGGTGACATACAGGTGCTGCATGATGCGGTCTACCGCAGTCCAGGCCAGGTTCGTATCGTCCTCGGGCACGCCCGCCGCGTGCGGACCGGATACCTTGAGGTGCTGCACGCGGGGCTTATCCACTTCGGGGTTGCCTAAATCAGTCAGCGTTACCGTATCGTGCAGGCTCAGGGACTGAAAGACCGTGACTAGCTCATGAAAGCCATCCTCCCGCGGTTCCGCCACGCCAAGGCGCACATTGACCTTGGCGTGCGCATGCGCGGTATAGGTGATCGGCTCGTTTCCGTGTGGTGCGCTCACTGTAGTCCTGCCAATCGTACAAAGTCTGCAACAGCGAGCTTTTCCCCGCGCTGCTTCGGATCGATTCCGGCCGCGCGCAAGGCCTCCTCGGCGGCCGCGCCGGAGCCGTAGTGGCCCGATAGCGCGGCGCGGAGGGTTTTGCGGCGTTGGGCAAAGGCGGCATCGACAAGCGGCCAGACCGCAGCGCGCGCGGCATCGTCAACCGGCCAAGGCGGGGTATCGAAGACATCGATGCGCACCAAACCGGAGGCGATATTGGGCGCGGGCCAAAAGACATTCTTGCCTATGGTCCCAGCCTGGCTCACCGTGCCATAAAATCCGGCCTTCACGGAAGGCACGCCGTAAATTTTACTGCCGGGCTCCGCAGCGAGGCGCTGCGCCACCTCCAGCTGCACCATGACGAGCACGCGGCGGATGGAGGGAAAGGTCTCCAAAAAGTGCAAGAGCACCGGCACTGCCACGTTATAGGGCAGGTTGGCCACCAGCGCCGTAGGTGCCGCGACATCTTCGCTGGTCACGCGCAGCGCGTCCTTTTCCACCACGCGCAGGCGCTTAGCGTAGTCCGCCGCGCGCTCACTCACCGTTGCCGGCAGCTGCGCCGCCAGGCGCGGATCGATTTCCACCGCGGTGAGATCCTCAACGGATTCCACCAGCCCTAAGGTCAGCGACCCCAACCCGGGGCCGATCTCCACGACGCGGTCTGCGGGATCCAGGTCCGAGGCCGCGATGATGCGGCGAATGGTATTGGGATCGTGGAGGAAATTCTGCCCCAATTTCTTGGTGGGCGTGATATCCAGTTTCTCTGCTAAAGCTCGGATTTCTACTGGGCCTAAAAGCGCGGCGCCCGGGGAATCAGTCATGTTTTCTAACCTAGTAGAAGAATGCAGAAAATCGCACCCCGCGCCGTAATGACGCGGGGTGCAGAGTGCGCGGTGCTGTGCGTGCTTTTTAGCGCAGCCCCAACTTAGAGGTGCATGCAGGCCATGCGCCCCAGCCCTGGGAAGCCTGTACCTTCTGTGCCACGGCGATCTGCTGCTCGCGGGTGGCCTGCCATGCCTCGGGCGCGTATTCGGTGCCCCCAAAGCCAGCCCACGTGGAAGGCGTGAATTGCAGGCCGCCGGAGAAACCATTTCCGGTATTGATGGACCAGTTACCGGTGGACTCGCACTGCGCGATGGAATCCCATACGGAGCCATCGGCCACGGCGGGGGCTGACGCACCCGAGTTACCGCCTTGCGGCTCCGGCTCCGCCTGCTTGGTGCCGCGGGCGATGGTCGCAGGCTTTGGCCCTACAACGACCTCGTCCTTGATGACCTCTTCGGATTCCTTCTTGCCATTCTTCAGGGTTACCTTGCGGGTGATCTCGCGCTTGCCCTTTTCGCCCTGTTCGCGCACCTCTTCGGCGCCGGCTTCCAGTTCGGGGTCATCCACGAAATGCGGCTCGGCGTCGAATTCCTCAGTGACATCCTCGGTCTGAATGTCGATGCGTTCTACCTTGATAGACATGCCCTCGGTGACCTTTTCTTCCTTGGCTGGGAAGACGCGGTCATCCTCATCGAGCTTAATACCGCGCTTCTTGAGCACATCGCCCACGGTCTTGGCGGCAATCTTGGTGTAGGTATTCTTGCCACCATCGTTGATCTTGATGATCTTGGGGGAAACGACCTCTAGATCCATACCGTCTTTCAGCTGGGTATCTTTATCCACGTCATCCTCGCCAGACTTCACGGCAGCTCCCGGGTTTACGCCCTGCAAGTTATTGAGCAGGTCAGACACGGTGAGATCGGTAGTAGAAAGCTGCTGTTGATCACCATCGATGGACACGGCGACCGGCTTAGCGGTGCGCACGGAGATTTCATCACCATCGGCCACGGACTCAGATGGTGCGGGCGAGACGATATCTTCTTCGCCCACCTGGACGCCGGCGGCCTGCAGGGCGCCGTCCACGTCCTTGGCAAAGGTGGCCAGCTCTACCTTGTCGCCGTTGACTTCTACGACCAAGTCTTTCTGCGCGGCAATCGCCACGACGCCGCCGACGGCGAGGGTGCTCAAGACGCCACCCGTTGCCAGGCGCAGGGGCAGGGAACGTGAATTATTGATGCGCTTAATGTGGTGAGGTGCCATGTGTAGTTAATCTCCGGTGGTGCTGTCTATCCAGTATCACAATTGTTGCCGCTGGCTAGGGAAAACCAGCGGCGATGCCGCGCTGCTCCACTGTGAACCGGCGCGGCGGGAAGGTAGAGGCGTAAAGCCTCAACGAACAATCAATAACAATACGATAACGAGTAGGGAAAGTCGAGAAGCGGTGCGCCACAGTTATAACGGGCGAAAACAGTTGTCACATCCAGCACCCATACCACCAGCGACCAGCGGATTTAATTTTGTGACAATCCTCACTTTCCTGTCATGCTAATTCCATACACACGGTCAAAAGTCTCATTGACCTCCGCCGCCAATGCCTGAGTGGTTTGGTGGCGGGCCCGTGCAATGCAGTCATAGGTGTGCCCGATGAGGGACGGCTCATTGCGCTGCCCGCGGAACGGCTCTGGAGTCATAAACGGCGCATCGGTTTCTACAAGCAACTGCCCGGCCGGGGCCAGCGCGGCTGCCTGGCGCAGTTCCGCATTCCGCTTGAAGGTGACATTGCCAGCAAAGGACAAAACGTAGCCGCGCTCTAATGCTTCTTCTGCCACCCGCAGCGGCGAAGAGAAGCAGTGGAGCATGACGGTCTCAGGCGTGGGGGCATCGGCAAGAATGCGCAGCAAGTCTTGATCCGCCTCGCGGTTATGGATCATGAGCGTCTTGCCGGTGCGCACCGCCAGATCGATATGCCAGCGTAGGGATTCTTCCTGCTGGACCAAGCTCGCGGTGGTCTCCGGTTCGTGGTGGACCCAATAGGCGTCCATGCCGGTCTCTCCCACCGCCACGCACCGCGGATCCGCCACCATCTCCTCCAACGCGGCTTTGGTGGGCGCGTCTAGCTCATTCGCCCGCACCGGGTGGATGGCGCAGGCGGCGTACACGTTGGGAAACGCGCGCGCGGTCGCAAGGGCTGCCTCGGACTCGCGGCGGTCATCGCCAACCGTCACCAGGCGGGATATCCCAGCAGCGCGGGCGCGGTTGACCAGCACCTCATCGGTATCTTTATGCGAGAAAAGGTGGGTATGTGCATCGCTGAGGCCGCTGAGCCCTGGGGCCGGAATGGGAGTAGGACGTGGCTTCTTTTTAGACATACCCACAATTGTAATATTGGCAGCTATGTTGATCAGACCAGCGGACCTGAGTGATGTCCCCGCCATGACCGATACCCTCAACTGGGCCATCGAGCACACCGATGTCATCTTTGATTCCACCCCAGTCACCGTGGCTGAACGCGAAGAACACCTGCGCCACATCCAGGAACTGGACTGTCCCTTCCTCGTTGCCGAAACCGACGAGGGCGAATACTTGGGCTGGGCGCTCTATCACCCCTACCGCGATCCCTGCATCTGGCAGGGCTGCTATGAAACCACGATTTACCTTTCCCCCAATGCCCAGGGCCAAGGCGTGGGCACCGCCCTTATGCGCGAGCTGGTAGACCGCGCCCGGGCGGATGACAAGGTGCATTCGCTGCTCGCCCTACTAATACGGCATCATTAAAGTTGCATGAAAAGTTCGGGTTTGAAAACGTGGGAACTCTCAAAGAGGTAACCTACAAATTCGATCACTGGCTTAGCCTCACTCACTTAGAACTTCTGGTGTAAAGGACTTTTAATGCACATTCGCCCCGCTGAGCTTGCCGATGCCCCCTCCATTTCCGCCATCTACAACGCCGCCTCCGCCGCTAAACCGGCCAATAACCTCATTACCTGGCAAGAAGAGGTTGCAGACCGCGAGGATTGGCTCAAGGACATGTCCAAGGCGGGCTCGCCCGTGCTTGTTGCCGTAGACGATGATGAAATCATCGGCTGGGCCGCCTACTTTCAATTCGTCACACCCGCCATCTACTACGGCACCGTCGAAGACTCCGTGTACATCTCCCCCGCAGCCCAGGGCAAGGGCGTGGGCTCTGAGCTTCTCGATGCCCTCATGGACATCGCCGCCGACGATCCCTATATCGAGACCATGATTACCTACATCGTGGATACCAATGCCGGTTCCATCGCACTGCACAAGAAGTTTGGGTTTAAAGAAACCGGCTGTATGCCCAATATCCACACCAAGGACGGCGTGCGCCTAGGCCTGGTTCACCTGCAGCGTGATTTCCAGCACTAGGCAGAACCTTTTAGGCATAGCAAAAGCGCGGTGGCCTTCCCCTTTCATTGGGATTGGCCACCGCGCCTTCGTATCTACGCTGGGGTTACCGAGCTAGTTCATCACCGGCGCCCATTCCGGGCCGGTCTCGCCGAGCTCTGGATCCAGCTTGGAAATCAGCGGCTTCGGCTTTGCCAAGGTCGTACCCGGTGCCACCTGGATGCGCTCCCACTTGGCCTGCTGCTGGGTGTAGTCACCCATAATTACCGGATATTCGTGGTTTTCTGGCGGAAGGCCCGCACCCACGAGTTCAACCGGGATATCGTCCTTGACCTCGCGTACCTCAGGCTGCGCGGCCCATTCGCCGGTGCGGCCCAAGGTCTCGTGCACCTTCTGCGCGGTAAACGGCAGGAACGGGGTGAGCATGACGTTGCAGTCAGACACGACCTGCAGAGCGGTCCACAAAACGGTGGCCAGGCGTTCGCGCTGGGTTTCATCCTTGGCCAACTTCCACGGCTCCTGGGAGGCGATATACGCATTCGCCTCGCCCACCACGTGCATGATGGAGACGATGGCCTGCTTAAACTTGGATTGCTCCAGCAGGTTACCGGCGGTGGTAAAGGTCTCCTCCGCCAGCTGCAAAATGGCCTCGTCGCGCTCCTCTAGGGCCGCCGGGACCGGAACCTCTCCAAAGTTCTTGTGCGCCATGGACACGGTGCGGTTGACCAGGTTGCCCCAGCCATTGGCCAACTCATTATTGACGCGGCGCACGAATTCATCCCATGTAAAGTCCGCGTCGTTGTTTTCGGGACCAGCCACGGCGATGAAGTAGCGCAGCGGATCCGGGCCAAACTCCGCCAGGAAGTCTTTAACGTAGATCACCACGCCCTTGGAGGAGGAGAACTTGGAGCCGGACATCGTCAAGTATTCCGAGGAGACGATTTCCGTGGGCAGGTCCAGCTCGCCGTACTGGTGCAGCTCGCCGCCCTTCGAGCCTTTGCCCGCATAGCCCAGCAATTCCGCCGGCCAGATCTGCGAGTGGAAGGTGATATTGTCCTTGCCCTGGAAGTAGTAATGACGGGTTTCTGGGTCCTGCCAGAATTCCTTCCACGCCTCCGGCTGGCCGGTGCGGTGCGCCCACTCGATGGAGGCGGACAGGTAGCCCACGACGGCGTCGAACCACACGTATAGTTTCTTCGCGTTATTGTCCTGCCAGCCTTCCACCGGAATGGGAATGCCCCAGTCAATATCGCGGGTCATGGTGCGCGGACGCATATCCTCCAGCAGGTTCAAAGAGAACTTCAGCACGTTCGGGCGCCAATCCTCGCGGGTGGAAAGCCACTTTTGCAGCTCGTCCTTAAGCGACGGCAGATCCAGCAGGAAGTGCTCGGTCTCCACGAACTGCGGTGTTTCGCCGTTGATCTTGGACACTGGGTCAATCAGGTCTACCGGGTCCAGCTGGTTGCCGCAGTTATCGCACTGGTCACCGCGGGCGCCATCGGCACCGCAAATGGGGCACGTGCCCTCGATATAGCGGTCCGGCAGCGTGCGGCCGGTGGACGGAGAGATTGCCCCCTTTGTGGTCTCTTTTAGCATGTAGCCGTTCTCATTGAGACCCTTGAACAGCTCCTGTACCACCGAATAGTGGTTGCGGGTGGTGGTGCGGGTAAAAAGGTCATACGACAACCCGAGGTTGGCCAGATCGTTGACGATTTGGCGGTTATAGCGGTCTGCGAGTTCGCGGACGGATACGCCTTCCTTATCGGCCTGGACCAGCAACGGGGTGCCGTGCTCATCCGTGCCGGAGACCATGAGTACGTTGCGGCCACGCATTCGCTGGAACCGAGCGAATACGTCAGAGGGAACGCCAAAACCAGCCACGTGACCGATGTGGCGCGGGCCATTGGCGTATGGCCAGGCAACATTTACTACTAAAGACTCAGTCATGGAGTCCAGTTTATCGAAGCACCTGCACGAACACACGTTGAGGGCACATTATCTCTACCACCGAAAAGCGCCCGCCTCCCTCCCAAGTATGGGAAAGCGGCGGGCGCTGCTACCGAAGGCGGTAGATGCTCTATCTACTTGCGCTTCATCGGGTTCTTCAAACGCTCGTTGCGGCGCTTCTTGAGCACCTGCGTGCGCTGGTAGTCGCGGTGCAAGCGGCGCTCGCGGGCCATCTTGCGCTGGAACTGCTGCGCCTCGCGGTACTCGAGGTAAATGATGTCCTGGCTCAAGTCCTTGTAAATGGCGAACATCAGGCCAATGACGATGAACAAGAACGGCAGCGCCGCCACGATGGTGACATTCTGCAGGTTGGACAGTGCGTCCTCATTGACCAAGAGCAGGGTCAAACCAACGGCTGCGGTCAGGGCACCCCACAGGGCGGATAGCCACGGCTTCGCGGTTGCGGCACCATTCTGGGTCATCGAACCCATCACCGTGGAAGCGGAGTCTGCGGAGGTAATGAAGAAGGTGGACAGCAAGATGACGGCGACGACGCCGGCAATGAAGCCACCGGGCAGGTTGTGCAGGAGGTTAAACAGCTCTACTTCGGCGGATTCGCCGGTGATGGATTCGCCGTTTTGCTCCATGTGGATTGCGGTGCCACCGAAGATGGCGAACCACAGGGTGGAAACGCCCGCTGGGATGAGCAGGACGCCCAAGCAGAACTCGCGGACGGAGCGGCCGCGGGAGATGCGTGCCAGGAACATGCCCACGAATGGGGACCAGGAGACCCACCATGCCCAGTAGAAGATGGTGTAGCCAGACAGCCACTCACCGGCGGTGCCGTTTTCGGACTCGGCGGTACGGCCGATCATCTCGGTGAAGTAGTTGAAGTAGTTACCGATGGATCCCGGAATCTGGTTCAGGATGGTCACGGTTGGGCCCAAGATGAAGACGAAGATAGCCAGCACCGCAGCCAAGACCATGTTGGCATTGGACACGTACTGAATGCCCTTGCCCACACCGGAGAGCGCGGACAGCAAGAAAGCCAAGGTCAGGACCAACACAATACCGATAACCACAGACTGGGTTGGGTTATCGATGATGCCGGAGGCTTCCAAGCCGGCCTGAATCTGCAGCGCGCCAAGACCCAGGGAGCAGGCGGTGCCGAAGACGGTGGCGAAGATGGACAAGATGTCAATGAACTTGCCCAATCCGCCGTTGGCGCGGCGCTCGCCGATGAGCGGCACGAAGGCCTGGCTCAACAGCTGCTTGCGGCCGATGCGGTAGGTCGAGTACGCGATGGCCAAACCAACAATGGCGTAGACAGCCCAGGGGTGCAGCGTCCAGTGGAACATGGCATAGGCCATGGACGAGCCCACGTTTTCCGTTCCTTGGCCAGGCGTACCGTCGCGGTAGTTCGCCAGCGGCTCGGAAGCGCCGTAGAACATCAGGCCGATGCCCATACCGGCAGCGAACATCATGGCGATCCACGAAGGCGTGGAAAACTCCGGTTCCTCATTGATGTGGCCCAACCTAATGGAGCCAAACTTAGAGAACGCGATGAAGATAACGAAGGCCACAAAGACGGTGCCGAAGAGCACATAGGCCCAACCGAACTTATCGACGACCCACGTCAGGGCCGCGGAAGAAAAGTCCGCGAAGTTATCCGGTGCGGCAAGGCCCCAGATAACGATGGCGGCCACGAGCACACCCGCGATGCCCATGATGGTCCAGTCAATGGGGATATTATCGCGGTCTGCGGCGATTTCGATTTCCGGATCGTCATACTCTTCGGGGTGGAACCCCTCAGAGTTGATCATGTCCTGGATCTGGCTCGTCGCCGTTTGCTCGTCCAGTGCCTCTTCTACCGTTTGATAATCCTCAATCGGCTGTTCACTCGAAGCAGCAGAAGTGGTCCCAGCCGGCGCTTCGCCGGGCCCCTTCCCCTCTTCGGGCAGACCAGCGCCGTTATTTTCAGTATTAGTCATGCTCTCTAGACTGGTGGCGCGACCCCAATTTTTCAAACCGTTTTGCTACCAAAACCCCAGCTTACATACATTTTTGAGTACTTCCTTAAGGCTTCCTGCATGCTTATAGGCTGCATATCCCCACGTAGACAGCTTTTAGGCGTCACACGCCCGGGAAAGATAACGATTCGATAACATATATAGAAGCGTGAAACCACCAGTTAGCACGAGTAATTGTGACGTTTTATACGCTGCATAGAAATAACCTGCGGACGGCTCAACAAGAGCTCAAATAGCGGGCGCTCAGCGGGCATCCAACGCGGCATCATAAAGCTCCCGATTGGACACCCCAGTCCCCTTGGCAGCCTGCTTGCAGGCGTCTTTCAAGCGCATGCCGGCCTCGGCAAGCTCCAAGGCTTGCGGGACCAAGTCTGCGGCGGTCACAGCAGCGCCGGTTCCGCCTTCGATGACCACGGTAATTTCGCCCTTCACGCCCTCGCTTGCCCATTCGGCCAGCTCTGCTAGGCAACCGCGGCGCACCTCCTCGTACGTCTTGGTCAGCTCGCGGCATACCGCGGCGGGGCGATCGGCGCCGAGGACCTGGGCGGCATCGGCAAGCGTATCGGCGATGCGGTGGGGAGATTCAAAAAATACGATGGCGCGCTTTTCATTGCGCAGCGATTCCAGCCACGCCTTTCGCGGGCCGGGCTTGCGCGGCGGGAATGCATCGAAGAGGAAGTGGCCCACGCCCAAGCCAGACAAGGCAAGCGCCGTGGGCACCGCCGAAGGACCCGGAAAACACGTCACGGGGATATCGCGCTCGGCGGCCGCGGCCACCAGTGACAGACCGGGATCGGAGATGATTGGCATGCCGGCATCGGTGACCACGAGGACGGTGCCGTGCTGGGCGGCATCGATAAGCTGCTGCGCACGCGCCTGCTCATTGTGGTCGAAGTTGGACACCACAGAGCCGGAAATTTCGATGCCCAGGGCCTGCGCCAGGTTGCGCACGCGGCGGGTATCTTCGGCGGCGATGACATCCGCATGCGCCAATGCCTGCATCAGGCGCGCAGAGGCATCACCGACATTCCCCAAGGGCGTGGCGGCGAGGATAACGCCGCGCGGAAGTGGTTCCAGACCTAAAGCTGACATGCCTCTAGCATTCCACATTCTCCTATGCGCCCGCGCGAAGGCTCGTCGCCTAAACTCTTCTTCGTGACTATTGCTACCGCTGCCCCCGCTAGCTCACCGCGCACCCCGCATAACCGCGTGATGCCGCCGGCACCGCGCACCTACACGTGGGGCAAGGCCGATTGGATAAGCACCGGCATCATCGCCGTTCTCGCACTGATCACGCGGTTCGTGGGCCTTACCGCGCCGGTATCACAGGGCACTCCCGTCTTCGATGAAAAGCACTACGTTCCCCAGGCCTGGGACATGGTCAAAAGCTGGGATAACTTATTCATCGGCGGCATCGAGACCAACCCGGGCTTTGGGCTCGTGGTTCACCCGCCGCTGGGCAAGCAGATCATTGCCATTTCGGAATGGGTCTTTGGTTATACCCCGCTGGGCTGGCGCTTGATGACGGCCCTCTTCGGCGTCGGCACCGTCCTGATGACCATGGCGCTGGCCCGTCGGTTGTCCTTTTCCTGGCAAGTGGCCACCTTTGCCGGCATTCTGGCCGTCTGCGATGGCGTCCTCTTGGTCTCCGCGAAATTCGGCATGCTGGATATCTTCCAGGTCTTTTTCATCGTGGCCGCAGCGTGGGCACTAGCCCGCGATCATCAGCAGATGCGCGTGCGCCTCCACCACGCCCTGTTGAGCGGTGGGATGGGCACCTCCCCATTCGGGCCACGCTTTGGCTTCCGGTGGTGGCGCTTTACCGCCGGAGTCTTTTTAGGCCTGTCACTTGCGGTGAAATGGTCTGGGCTGTACTACATCATGTTTTTCGGCCTGCTCTGCGTCTTTAGTGACCTCGCGCTGCGTCGCAAGTATGGCATTCGCCGCTATATTGTGGGAACGCTCATTCGCGATACTCCCGCAGCACTCGCCTCCCTGGTCGCCGTGCCCGTAATGATTTATGTGTGGAGCTGGCGCGCGTGGTTTGCCTCAGAGACCGCGGTCTACCGGCACGCCAAGGTGGATGGGACCATCGGGGAAGACTCTTGGCTCATGCACTTACCGGAGCCTGTGGCCGGCTGGTTTTATTACCACTTATCCGTATTGGATTTTCACGCCAGCTTGACCTCTTCTGGTGGCCACCACCACCCGTGGGATTCCAAGCCGTGGGCATGGCTGGCCGGGGCTCGGCCCATTTTGTATTACTCAAGTACGGACCTGGAATGCAGCGGCGGTGGCGAATGCCGCAAGATGCTCTACCTCTTTGGCACCCCGGCGATCTGGTGGCTGGTAGTCCCCGCAGTACTTTGGGGGCTGTGGTCGCTTATCATCCGCCGCAACCGCGCCTTCCTCATTCCCCTCGTGGGCTTTGCGGCCGGATTTCTCCCGTGGCTGGCGGCCTTTGACCGGCAGATGTACTTCTTTTATGCCACCGCGTTTATCCCGTTTGTCATCGTGCTTCTCGCCCTCACGCTAGGCCAAATGGTCGGACGCGGTAAGCCCATCAGGTGGCGGTGGATTAGGCGCATCGCTGGCGGGTCGATGCGGCGGGGAACGTTTGCAGCCGCCTGCTACCTCGCGCTGGTGGTCGCAATGTTCTTCTACTTCGCGCCCATCTTATACGGCTTCATCATCCCGGAGTCTTGGTATCAATCCATGATGTGGCTGCCCAGCTGGAAATAGGTGCCAGAAACCCGTTCGCCTTAGTGCGGCTGCGCGTTCAAGGATTTCCACCACGCGCGCACCAGGTAGCCCTTCTCGGCAGCCCACGCCCAGGCCAGACTCATGGTCGACAGCGCGGTAGCGATGAGCAAATAGACCTGTTCCATGGTGACGGTGCCGAGCGCAATATCGCGCACGCCAAAGCCAAAAAGAAATGCAAACATCGTGGCGGATACCGGGAAAAGCCCGGTCACAGAGGCTGGGCGCCAGGCGCTCCACAGCAGGCCACACGCCATGCCAAAGCGCACGGCCGCGCCTTCCATCAGCAGGTTGGCGCGGTCTGGATCGGCCGAAGGATCCAGCACCGAACCCTCTGTGCCCAGCGGCACGAGGCCGGAAGCGCGCACCACTTGTGCGATGGCCCACACCGCAAAAACGAGTCCCATGACTACCAAGGCACTGCGTGCCACCGTGAGGTTGGCCTGCCTGGCGCTCGATGCCCGCTTCCACTCCGGTTCTACCCCGGCGAGGATCACCTCTGACAGATCGGTCGGCGGCGACATGCCGGAATCCGCCGGTTCCACGAAACTTAAGGAACGCGATAGCGCCGCTGCCTTATCGCGAAACGCTCGGCACTCCGCGCAGTGTTCTAGGTGGGCGTCGATGACGTCTGCGGAAAGCTCCGCTTCTTCGCCATCCAGCTGGGCGGAAATCGCCGCTTGCACTTGGCTATGCGTCAACATTGCTTAACGCCCTATCCAAGCTCGCCCGGCCAGAACCAAAAATAACGATCATTATGAGGGACATGCACAGCACCAAGGGGTACTCGATGCCACCGTCGCCGGCAAAGAGGCCATTTCCCCAGTGCACGAAGTACAGCGCGCCCACCATGTCCACGGCCAGCGCCGCAGCGGCAAAGGTGGTTAACAAACCAATGACGAGGAAGGCGCCACCCACCATCTCCCCGATTGCGGCGGCATAACCGGCTATCTGTGGCTGCGGGATGCCGAGGGCAGAAAACTGCCCAACCGTCTCATCCATTCCGTCCATGAACATCTTGTCCACGCCGTGCGCAATAAAGATGAGCCCGAGGACCAACCGAAAAAGCAGCAACGCGGCATCACGAACGGCAGGTCTATTCATGGTCAATAGACTACATCGAATGCCCACCCCAACGCGAAGACACCGCCGCCCCACGCCCTGAGCTCGCAATTTCACCATCTGGCGAGGTACACACTGCATCCCACCCGCAATCGCTGCTTCAATGGAGAAAGACAAGGAAAATAGGCACAACACACCAATAGGAGAACCATCCATGGACACTGACACCACCACCGAAGAACGCACCCCGCTGGCCTATGACGAGCACGGAGTAGCCCGCACGCCGTGGGCCGTGACGTCGTCGCTATTGACGGATTATTACGACACCGAATGGGGCCTTCCCATTAGGGACGAGGCCGGCCTATTTGAGCGCCTGAGCCTGGAGTCCTTCCAGTCTGGGCTGTCTTGGGCCGTGGTATTAAAAAAGCGCCCCGCCTTCCGCAAGGCCTTTTGCCACTTCGATCCGGAAAAGGTCGCGGAATTCGGCGAGGCCGAGGTGGAGCACTTGCTTGCCGATGCCACCATTATCCGCAACGAAACCAAGATCCGCGCCACCATTAATAATGCGAAGGCCACCATTAAACTGCGCGAAGAGGGTGGCTTAGCGGATTTCATTTGGAGCTTTCAGCCCACAGAAAATATCTACCCCGAGGTCATGGAGGATATTCCGAACAAGAGCCCAGAATCGCAGGCCATGTCGCGGGAATTGAAAAAGGCCGGTTTTAAGTTCGTGGGGCCGGTGACCTGCTTTGCGCTCATGGAGGCAATAGGGATGGTCGATACCCATCTCTTGGGCTCCCACCGCCGGGCTACCTCCGGTGTATGGCCGGAGGAAACCGAAAAGCTCCACGGAAGCGAGGGCGCAGCCGGCTAATTAACCTGCGCGGCGAGCGGCTAGGTCATCGCGGCGCCCTACCCCACTGGGCCCGGCGTGCGGGCCATCAAAGTCGCCATCTTCATCATCGCTGTAGCTTAAGGGAAGGTGCTCAAAGTCGGGGCTTTCATCATCGATTTCGACGACGACCGCACCCGGGCGGCGCAGGTTGCGGGGGATCTTCAATGCCTCATCATCGGTATTGTGAACGCCCAACCGCGCCCGGCGCAGGTGCTTTACCCGGCGGCGCAAAAGTGCTTGTTCTTGCCGGACTTGCGCGCGCAGCGCCACCAGGTAGGTCCCAGTCAGGATGCCGACGATGCCTGCCAGCCACCAAGTCCATCCACCGGCCACAATGCCCAGGGCCACGGTGAGGACCACTGCGATGGCTAGGCCGATGAGCGTGCGCTGGCGGCGCTGGTAGCGGGTAGCGGACTTCTCCTTTTCCGCTACTGGGTCCCAACCACCGCGGCCAAGGCGCCGCTGAGCAAATGCCACCTCGTCCTCGGAAAGGTCCGTATTCAACGCCGCGTCCTCAGCACCCTGGGCACTGTACTCATCTGCTTCCGCCGATTCCTCTGCTGCGCCTTCGGATTCAGACTCTGCGGAGTCGGTTTCTGCGGAGTCCGGTTTTTCTGCATCAATGACTGGGGCGGGGTCCACCGCGCCCGGATACATCAGGTCAACCGGGGAGGTATAGGTCTCGTCATAGTCATACGCGTCTTCTGCAATGTCCGCTGCCACCGGCGCGGTGAAGGACTCGGTGGAATTGGCAACCACATCGCCGCGGCGGCCCTTGCGCTTTGCACCGCCTGCTTCCTCGCCGGCGCGCTCGTCATCATCGAGCAAGACATCATCGACATCGTCCGTGTTCACATCTGCATCGTCGGAGTCCCTAGACGTACGCGCGCTATCGGCGGGAGTGGTGGCATTGGTCGCATCGGTGGTATCAGCGGCAGCGGCTGGAACCGCGGATTCCTCAATGACTTCACCCTCGATGGTCTCTGCCGTCTCCTCAGTTGGGGTGGCGTGCCCATTGCGCGCGTCCGCTTCGTTCTCATCGGCGGCGGAGCGGTATGCACGGCCACCTACGCCAAAGGGTTGCGCCCGTGCGCGACGGGCCGCGCCAGCAATGGTCCGCGACTGCGCTCGGGAAGCGCGGTCTTCTGCTTCCTCGTCGATCAGCACGTCATCGACGTCTGCCTCGCTGTCCGGGTCCTCAGCGGCAGCGGATACAACCTCGTAGTCGTGGTCTTCATCCGAGCCGCTGCGGTGGACATCATCGGCCCGCAAGCGCGGGCGGCGGCGGCCGGCGACATTGCCGGAATCGCCGGAAAAGAGCACGCGAGTATCCTCAAAGGCCTCGCCGGTATGGCTCATCGGGCGATTGCTCCTGCCCAATAGCCACGGCGCGAGCACGAAGAGCCACACCACGATGATTGCAATAACTGGCACAGCTGTGGACACGACTTAAGGACCTTCCCTTGGGGTGCAGATGATTACTCCACTCTAATCGCCAAAACCGCACTTTAGGGGCCACAGAAGCTGTAAATTACAATGTTGTTACTTATGTGAAAATTGAGAAAGCATTACTTGGATTTAGAGAGGATTTTCACACCAAACGCCCAGCTTGGTGCAGCCGCTCAACCGCCGTGGATGAGAAGTCTTCCTTGACTAAGGCCACGAAATGGTGATCCCGCCAGGCGCCATCTATATGCAGGTTGCGGCGCAAATACCCCTCGGAGCGAAAGCCGTTGGCACCTAGCACGCGCCCGGAGGCGGGGTTTTGTTCCAGGTAAGTGGCGGTCACTCGGTGCAGGCCTACCCGCCCAAAGGCGTGATCCACGCCCAGGGCGGTGGCCGCGGTGGCAACGCCAGCGCCCTGCACAGCGGAATAAACCCAATAGCCGATCCAACAATCTCGAATACTGCCGTGTTGAATATTGCCGAGCGTTACCTGGCCGGCAAACTTTCCCTCGAGCTCGATAGCCAGGGGGATCACCTGCGCATCGCGCGCGGAGTTGCGCAGAAAAATGAGGTAATTCCACCAGGCCTGCGAGCTGTGGGCCTCTGCCCAAGTGGTCGCTTGGGTCGGCTCCACCGGCCGGAGCAAAGCTTCGTCCTCAATACGCTGGCGCCGCCACTCGGGACCATCCGAGCGCAGCAAGGGGCGCAGCCGCAACCGCCCACCAGACGGCAGCGCCCCCGAGGGAGGAAGCTGCACCGTCGGCGTCGCCTCCGGCCAACCGGGGTGCAGATCATCGGTCGGCCCGGTGACTGGATGGCGCAGCTTGGCTGCGGCGGTACCGAAAGGGTCAAGCATTAGCTGCGCTGGGTGAGGAATAAGACGTCAACAACATCGCCCGGGCGGATCTCGGTGACTTCCTCTGGCACTCGAATCATGGCATTGGCCTCAGAGAGTCCTGCCAGAAGGTGGGCCGGTGCGCCGGTCGCACCGCCAAGACCCTCGACCAGGTAATCGGCGGTCTCGGCATCGCGCATCAAGCGTGCACGGATGAAACCACGGCGTCCGGGGCGGGAATCAATGTGGTTCAGTGCGCGGGCACGCACCACCCGGCGGTGGGCATTGCGCTTGCCCAGGGCCAGGCGAATCAAGGGGCGAATGTAAATTTCGAAAATAACCAGCGACGATACCGGGTTCGAGGGAAGGAGGAACGTAGGGATGCGCTCATCTCCTACCAGCCCAAAGCCTTGCACGGATCCTGGGTGCATGGCCACGCGGGAGGTATCGATATCGCCGATTTCCGCCAAGATCTCCCGGATCTGTTCGGCACCGGCACCACCAACGGCACCGGTGATGACGAGCGCCTCGCTGCGCGTGATGTGGGTTTCTAGCACTTCCCGGATGCGGCGGGGTTCGCCTTCGGCAATGCCCACGCGGACCACGTCCGCCCCCGCTTCTTTTGCGGCGGCGGCCAAGGAGTAGGAGTTCACGTCAAAGACTTGGCCCAGGCCCGGTTCCTTGTCCACATCGACGAGCTCGCGACCGAAGGACACGATGGTCACGCGGGGCCGCGGATAAACCAGCACCTTGGAGCGCCCCACGGCGGCCAGCAGGCCAATCTGCGCCGGGCCAAGGACGGTGCCGGAGGATACGGCGACATCGCCTGGCTGAATATCGTCGCCCACGCGGCGGACGAAGTCGCCTGAACGCACCGTCCGGTGCGCCGTGATGCGCTTGCGGCCGCGATCGGTCCACTCGAGGGGCAGGACGGCATCGGCAAGCGCGGGCAAGGGCGCTCCCGTATAGACCCGCACGGCTTGCTTGGGCTGCAGGCGCAGCGGCTGCTTCGAACCGGCCGGAACCTCACCGACGACGGGCAAGGAACGCTCGACCTCGGGTGGGGCGGGCTGCGCGGCGGCGTCCTCGGCCTGTTCGGGGGCGTCCTCACCCTCGCTGCCTTCCTGGTCTTGATTCTTGGGGCGGCGCACCTTCAGCCCGCGCTCGCCGCCGATATCAACCGCGCGAACCGCGTACCCATCGATGGCTGCCTGGGGAAAGCCCGGTAAAGGCTGATTGGCCTGCACCTGCTCGGCGCACATTAACCCCAGCGCATTAGAAATGCTCATCCGCACCGGCTCTGGGGTCGTCGCCGCATCAGTAACCAGCGCCAACTGGTCATCAACTGAACGCATACGGTCTCTGCCCGCCCTTTCTTATTGCCCTTTTACCTTGCTGTCCTCAACGCACGTGCGCACGGCAAAGTACTTAATTAAGGCCTTGCTCCGCCTCGAAATCGGACATGATTTGTTTAATAGCTTTATACAGCGCCGGGCCGTATTTTTCATCGCGCAGGCCAAAGTCCACGTTGGCCGGGATATAGCCACCGGGGTTACCCAAATCGTGGCGCTTGCCCTCGTGGACCACCACGTGGACGGGCTCGCCTTCCTCAATGAGCAGCTCGATGGCATCGGTCAGCTGCAATTCGCCGCCCTTGCCCGGTTCGATCCGGCGCAGCGCATCAAAGATCTTGCGGTCCAGAAGGTAGCGCCCAGTAGCCACCAGGTTGGACGGTGCGTCCTCCGGATCCGGCTTTTCTACCATGCCGATAACCTTTTTCACGCCCGGCGCGTCAGTATCTTCTACGTCGAATACGCCGTAGTTAAACGTCTGCTCCTGCGGCACCGCAAAGGCGCACAGCACGCTGCCGCCGAGCTCGGCGCGAACGCGCGCCATATCCGCCATGACGGTGGCCGGCAATACGATGTCATCCGGCAGCATGACGGCAAAAGAATCCTCGTCCTCTGCCAAGACTTCTTCCGCCAGCCCCACGGCGTGGCCCAAGCCCAAGGGCTTTTCTTGCTCCACCGCGATGGGCTCAATGAGCTGGTGGGCGCGGTTGACCTTAGCTACCTGCTCATCCTTGCCGCGGGAATCTAGGGTTTCTACCAGATCCGGAAATTCCGCAAAATGGCGCATTACTTCTTGCTTTTCGGGTGCGGTAATGACCGCAAGCCTGCGCGCGCCCACAGAGGCTGCCTCCTCAGCAATCAATTCGATGCCGGGAATATCCACAACGGGCAGCAATTCTTTGGGGACGGTTTTCGTGGCGGGCAGAAAGCGGGTGCCCATGCCAGCCGCTGGAACTACAACCGTGGTGATTCCGGTGGCGGAATCTTCGCGTTCATTAGCCATGGATCTTAGGGTACAACGGCGCACTATTTTCCTGTGTAGCGCTACGCCACGGACGCTATTATTTATTTATGCCTTCTTCCAGCGATATCAAAGAGCAACTGCGCACCCGCCTGCTTCGCGCGCGCCGCGGCCTAACCGCCGAGAAGCGCACGGAATGGTCCGCTGCCCTGCGCGAGCAGCTAGAACCTGAGCTTGCCGGCATTTCGAGCGTTGCCGCCTATTGGCCGTTGGGCACGGAGCCTGGCGGGGCGGACTTCATCCCCTGGCTTTCCCGCCGCGTCGATCGCGTATTATTGCCCATCACCTGCGGCAACGGCGTGCTGAACTGGGCAGAATACAAGGGCGCGCACAGCATGCAGTCTGGCCAGCTGGGCATTTCCGAACCCGCCGGCCCGCGCTTTGATAGCCGTGTGCTGTGCGGTTGCGATCTGATTTTGGCCCCCGCCATGGCCATCGATGCCGCTGGAAACCGCCTGGGCAAGGGCGGCGGGTACTACGACCGCGCGCTTTCCTTGGTGCCGCGCAACCACCCCGCGGTACTCGCCATGGTCTATCCCACTGAATTCCTTGACTCTATCCCGGCCACATCCCAAGATCGCCGCGTCGAGGCTGTGGTTACCGCCGCAGGAATCCACCGGTTTTCTTCTTAAATGGAGGGAACCGCGCGGTCGGTAGCGCAGTCTAATTGTGCATGGCTCACTCCCCGTCCCCGCGAATCTCACAGTTCTTCCGCACCCTGCGCACCCCTGGCCACCGCCGCGGCGTGCTCGTGCGCCGCGCGATCGCGCTAGCCCTGCTCATCGCCGCGCTGGCCTCCGCAGTCTCTCGCGCGAAGGAACTACCGCAGGTACTGGTCTTTAGCCACGATTTACCCGCCGGCGCGGAGCTTTCCGCCGCCGATGTCTCGCTCGAGCGCCTGCCTTCTTCCTCCATTCCTAGCAGCGCGCTTGCCGATGCCCCCTCCGATCTCGCCGGCCGCATTATCACCGCCGCCGCGGGCAAGGGCGAAGTCGTCACCAGCCAGCGGCTGCTCGGCCAAGAGTTAGTGTCGAGCCTCGTCACGGATTCGGGGGCTGCCGATTCTAAGGAAGGCGGCTCCGGCCGCATGATCCCGGTCAAACTTGCCGATCCTGATATCATCCCTCACCTGCACCACGGCGATACCGTCGACATCGTCACGGCCAGCGATGCCACCGATTCAGAGCCCGCGACCGCCCGCGTCATTGCCTCCGGCGCCCGGGTGGTCTCCACCACCGCTGAGGGCGAAGTGTCTTCTGCCACCGTCTTGCTCGCACTTCCCAATGAGCACGCCAATGACGTGGCCGCCGCCTCTTTAAACCAACCGCTGACCGTGGTTATCGTCGGTGATCGCGCCCAACCCCAAGCCGTTGATGTGGCAGATTCTGCTATTTAAAGACCGCCTGAACCTTATGCGTACTGGTGGTATTTATTCCTGCGCCGATTCCGCGATTTCAACGGCTTGGCCGATGTAATTGGCTGGGTTTGTCAAGGAATCAAAGTCCAGCTTTTCCGAAACGCCCGCGAGCTTCGGGTGGGCAGCACAAAACTCTTCCAGGCAGGTGCCGTTGTCTCTATTTTCTCGGGCGAATTCCTGAAGAGCGTCGTGTGCGGCACTATGACCAATATGCGGAGCCAGCTCCATCATGATTCCTTCAGTCATCAATGAGACACCCGCGCTTTTTACATTGCCTTCTAATGCCTGTGCATCAAAACGCAAACGAGGAAAGAGCTGGTCCAGCTTTTCCAGCGCTCCATCGACGGCAACAAAGATTTGTGGAATCAGATTGCGATGAACCTCGGATTGGCGGTGATCGCGCTCGAAGGTGGCCGGTGCTTGCGTCAGCATGTTTGCCGCCATGCCACAAGCCATGCTGGCTCCCACGGAAATTTTCATTGTGGCAAAGGGATTAAGTTTTTGCGGCATGGTAGACGATCCAGAGGTATGCACATCCATGTCCTCGCGGGCCTCGACCAGATCGGATTGCTGCATAGCAAAGAGATCCTCTGCAATCTTGGCCAAACTTTGCCCCAAGGTAGCCACGGTCGTCGCAAGCTCTGTCATTGTATCCGAACTCGCATGCCAGGAAACCGGTTGATAAACCAGTTCCAATTCTTTGGCAAGGCGCCGACTTAACTCAGGTCCTTGTTCTCCAAAGGACGCCAGCGTGCCTACAGCACCGGTAAATTGAATCTGTTCCGTGCGCTCTCGCATCGCTTCCAAGCGTTCCCGGCTCCGGCGCAGCTCCGCGTTCCACCGCGCAAAGCGCGTACCCAGTGTCGTCGGCAGTGCATACTGTCCATTGGTACGCGCGACCATTAACGTTCGGGCGTGCTCGTGAGCGAGGTTGGCGGTAGCAGCGATAACGGCGTTCAGGCGTTCCAGTATCAGGTCGGTAGCTGCCTTGATCTGCAGGGCCCGCGCGGTATCCAAAATATCTTGAGTGGTCGCCCCGAAATGGACCCAACCACGCTGGTCTTCCGGAATCGCGTCCCGCAATGCATCGAGGACAGCAACCGAAGGATTGCCAACCCCGCCGCTTTGGGCCTTTTCTATCAGCTCATTACTGGCGACTGCATTATCTGAGATCGCCTCGGCAGCCTCCTGCGGGATAATTCCCATGTGTCCCTGCGTCCGCGCCATTGCCGCTTCAACAGCGAAAATCTTCCGGATAAGTTGTGCTTCTTCCCAGTGGGCTTCCATGTCCGCTGTGACATAGCCCTTCTTCTGAAAAGACGAGTTCAATGCACCGATTCCCATGATAAATTCCTTATTCTTAGAGGTTTAGGCTGCAATCCCAGAACGTGCTTAGAGCAAGACCAGGCTGGATACGATCATCACGACGAAGCCAACTCCCATTGGAAGCAGCGTGCGGCGAATAAGCTCGGTGGTAGAAATTCCCACGCCACCAGCAACGGAAATGATTACTCCGGAGACCGGAGAAACCGCGCGGAATAGGCCGCTGGCAAATTCCATTGGGGTAATCACTGCCGCCGCAGAAGCACCGAGTCCGCGGCTGACATCAGGCACTAGGCTGGCAAAGGAAGAAAATGCGCCGACACCGGAACCGGTCAGGAACGTCACCAAGCCCACAATCAAGGTGAATAGGAGGGTAATGACGATCGCGCCTGCACCGAGTTGCTGGCCTCCATCGATAAGCATGGAAATGGCGCCTGTAGCCGTCAAGCCGGTGGCAAAGATTTGTGCCGCGATAATCAAAGCGACGATGCCACCGAACATCTTTCCCATGCCCGTAAAAAAGGATGTGGCTTGTTCGGTCGCGGTGGAAAAAGAACGGTGGCGAATGATTTCGCACAGCATGGCCAATAGCCAGACGATGACGAATGCTCCCACTGTGGATAGCTCGATGCTGTCATTCACCAAGGGGCTAAAGATCACCAACAAGATAATGGGCAGTGCGAGAAATACCCCGTACCACTTCGGGCCAGCCTCACCAGAACCATCGCCCATGGTGTCGGTTTCCTTGTACTCTTCCAACTCCCGCTTATCGTAATGCTGCTGCACGAAGTAGTGAGTTATAGCAATTGCAATGGCAGTAGGAATGGCCACAATCAGCTGGTATTGAACGAAATAGACGACTGGGGATAAATCAATGGTTCGCGCCGACAGCACCGAGGTTCCCGATGCCGGCCCCATTGGCAACGCGGAGGCTGACACGATGACCGCGTCTGCTGCGGCGGGGCTAACCCCTACCGCCTTCAACACTGGCAGCAATAGCACTAGAAGCAAAATAGCGAGCCCAGCAGCGCTGGGGATAAACATAAAAAGCACCACGCCGAGGAAATACGTGAGAATTAGCGTGATGTAGGGGTGCTTGAACCTTGCGATTGGAGCGGCTAGCACCTCAACCAGCGCCTGCGAGGCGCCGATCTTATTCATATATGCTGAGAAGCCACCGGCCGCCATAATGATGAGACCGACGCCCGTTAATTGGCTACCAGCAACTTGTTCGAATATGCCGATGATGTCCAACCACCGGGAGCCGGTGGAGTCTTCCTCATCTAAAACTCCGTAGCCAGCTTTGGCCGCAGTGGAAACTGCAATGAGAATAAACCCGGCAAGCAATAAAATAATGACTGGCTTATGACCTTTAACAAGGAAGTAGCCTGCACCAATGGTAACTGCCAAGGCAAATAGAGCGAGTGCGATATTCATGCTGGGATCCCTTCTGCCCACGCATTAGAATACTGTTATTTTTACAAACAATATTTTTATATTCCACTTTCACACTAACACTGAATACCTATATCGCAACCGGTGTGCATTAGTTAACAAGGCAACAATATTGCCGCCTCTGCCCCTCCAAGTTGTCAATACTTTTAGCTTGAACTAAACTCCCTGCTTGCTCATGGTTCACACCCATCCTTACCTACCCCCAGAAAGGTTCGTCTTCTCCCATGCTTAAGGGCTTTAAAGACTTCATTATGCGCGGCAACGTGGTCGAGCTTGCCACCGCAGTCATCATCGGTTCCGCATTCACGGCGATCGTCACTTCCGTGACGGATTCCATCATCCAGCCGATCATTAACTCCCTCGGCTCCGCCGAGGTCGATGGCTTGGGCTTCCAAATCACCGATAATAAGTCCACCCTCGTAGACTTTGGCGCCGTCATTACCGCCGCGATTAACTTCCTGATCATCGCCGCAGTGGTCTACTTCCTCATTGTCATGCCGCTGAACAAGCTCACTGAAGCTGCTAAGCGCCGCCAGGGTGTGGACCCAGAGGCCCCGGCACCAACCTCGGAAGAACTCTTGGCAGAAATCCGCGATCTTCTGCAGGCCCAGAACGCTGATGCTATCACCGCCGCAGATAAGGCACTTGGGGATGCTACTGCAGCCGAGGACACCGATAACTCCACTGCTTCTGAGGGCAAGCACAGCCGCCACGACGACTAATTCTTACTAAAGACACAGCTGAGCCCGTGCCCACCTTCGCAATGAGGGAGGACACGGGCTTTTGTTAAGGCTGCATTAGTATTCCCAAGCTCACGAATAGGATGCGCGGGCTACCCGCCGTGGTGCGGCGGCTGGTTCTCGCGGTAAAACTCTTCGCCGCGCTCGGCTGCTTGAGCGCCGTCGCCTTCCGCTGCGGCATCATCGAGAGTGACGATGCGCTGTGCATCGGCACCTTCTCCACTAGCTAATTCCTGCTCTACCGGGAGGTCCGCGCTGCGGTCATATTCCGGCGCATCTGATTGCCTGAATACACGCCTGCGCTGGCGGCGTGGTTGAGAGGTCATGGCAGTATTTTCAACCCTTTCCTTCGCGTTATTGCACGCTGGATTCTTGCAATTGATCCACAAGGTGGTGGACCAGCGGGGTCAACGTGGCCATGCCGTCGCGCACGGCAGCGCGCGACGGTGCGAGGTTGACCACAACGGTGGAACCAGAAACGCCCGAAATGCCGCGGGATGCACACGCATCGACCGCGCCGCAAGCCTGACCAGAAGAGCGCAAGGCCTGGGCCACGCCCGGCACCATCTTGTCGATGACCCCAGTAGTAGCCTCCGGGGTCTTATCGCGCGGGCCTACTCCGGTTCCTCCGACGGTGAGCACGAGATCCACACCGCCGACGACGCCAGTTTCGATGGCTTGCCGGATCTTGGATTTCTTCGAGCGCACGACCACCGAACCATCGATGCGGAAATTCGCCTCTGCCAAAAGCTCAGTAACCAGTTTGGCGGTGCTATCTGAATTTTCGCCGGGGTGATCCGTGACGATCACGACGAGCGCGCGGCGCGGCGCCGCCACCCGGTCCTCCTTCTCGCTGGCCAAGAGGTAGGCGTCATCCGGCTCCGCCACATCCCGCAAAGCGTCTGTGGAAGCCGAATCCTCCAACCTAGTGGAGTCGGTCAAGTCTTGCTGAGAGTCTGCCATTTTTCTCCTTCAAAGAAACGTCGGGGGCGCAATGCGGACACGGCGCGGGCTGGCTTTTAATCTACTCGCCCGTCAGGGTTACCTCTACCTGACGAGTATCATCCGAATTTCCATCGGATACTTCCAAGGTGACGGTCGCACCGAAGTCCTGGGAACGAGCGGCCGCGATAAGCGCATCGGCGTTTTCAATCAGCCGGTCATTGACGCGGGTGACGATATCGCCCTGCTTCAATCCTGCTTGTTCCGCTGGGCTGCCCGGCTCGACCTCGGCAATGCGCGCGCCATTACCGTCATCGCGCGCCAAGACCTTAACCCCCAAGGTGGGGTGAGTTACCTGGCCTTTATTGATGAGCTCATCCGCCATCCGCTTAGCAAAGTTGGAAGGGATGGCAAACCCGAGGCCGATAGAGCCGCCCTCGCCCGTGGCTTTATCAGACAACGAGGCAATCATCGAGTTCATACCAACGATATTGCCGTCCATATCCACCAAAGGACCGCCGGAATTGCCGGGGTTAACGGCGGCGTCAGTCTGGATGGCATCGATAAGCGAAGACTCGCCACCCTCCTGGGACGCACGCACCGGACGGTTCTTTGCGGATACGATGCCAGAAGTCACCGTGGCATTGAGTCCAAGCGGCGAACCTACGGCGACTACCTCTTGGCCAACCGCTACCGCATCCGAGTCGCCGAATTGGAGGTGCGGCAGGTCTTGCACGTCCTTGATCTTGATGACGGCGACATCCGTATTGGCATCGGAAGCCACGAGATCGGCTTCGTGCTTGCTGCCATCGTTCAAGGTCACCTGCATGATGCCGCCCTGTTCCGCACCGGCGATGACGTGGTGGTTGGTCAACACGTAACCATCGGGAGAAATGATCGAGCCAGAGCCTTCCGCAGCCGAGGTCCGAGTAGCGGTCTGAATGGATACCACGGCCGGCAAAACCTTGGAGGAAACCGCTTCCACCGAACCTTCCTCTGGTTCCTTACCCATGCTATTGGCGGCCGGTTGGCTGTGAAGAGCCTCATTGACCACGGACGTGCCGCTGCTGGACTGGTTCTTCCCCACGACCACACCGGTAATGGAGCCTGCTGCAATTGCCGCTACCGCTGCGATTGCGGTCGCGGCGCCAAGTCCGATCTTCTTTTTCTCCTTAGGCTGCGGCGGCAAAGGCGTTACCCCAGGCACGGGCGGCTGGCCGGGTTGGTTGTTTACAGGCCCTTGCTGGGAATAATCGCCCTGCTGACTAGAGAAGCTGGATGTTTCATCCTGCCCCCGGGTAGCACTCGGCTGAGCGCCACCAAAGAGGCGATTGCTGGGCGGGGTGTGCTGCCCGTATGCGGAAGCTTGTGCATCCTGCTCGTTGATGCGCGGCTGGTTCCAGCCCTGGGAATAGGTTCCGTTGGAATATGCGGATCCAGAATTCTGCTGCTCACCGCGCGGCTGGTTATACGGCGCCTGCCCATTGTTCATGCCGTAGGGTTCCTGCGGGACACCGTGCGACTGACCATTATTGCCGCGGTTGTCATCATTCCTCATGTTCATAGGAACACTATGCCTCGCTTCGCTTAGTCACAACTTAAACTACTCTGCCAACGTACTAGAAGTTCCTGTGAAGTTACTGTAGGCAATAAGCTGCCCAAACTCGCCGCACACATCGCCCCCTTCACGCTCGTACACGCCTTCACAATCGCCGCACTACGCATCTTTCATGCTGGGGCGCGAGCCGCCACGAGCACAATCGCAGAGAAAAACTGATCCACCATCGGGTTAGTGCGCTGTTATATTAATTTTAGGATTAGCCTGGCCTTAACTTGAAGTGGATTTCCTTAGCCTTTAAGACCCGAGGAGTAGGCAGCACTGGCACAGCCCAAGTCTCCCCCACCTCTTGGCGCCGCCCAGGCCGGAAGGCGCTTTTTAACATCCCTTTCCCGGGCCTAAAACATCACAACCCCCTCGCAGTCGCTAATAAGCAACCGGGAGGGGGTGGGATTGAAAGCAGGCTTAGAACTGCTCTACGTCAACCAGGCCGAGCTTAGCGGCCTTGACCAGACGGCGCGGGATGCGCACGGTCTGACCGTCGATGGTGACTTCCTGGAGGGCGACGTTGTCGGCCTTCCACTGGGAACGACGTGCGTGGGTGTTCGCACGGGACTTCTTAAACTTAGGAGTTGCCATTTTCTCTTCTTCTCCTTACGCGTTCTTCTTCTTGCGGCGAGCCATGGCACCGAAGCGCTGGTTGAAGCGCTCGACGCGGCCAGCGGTATCCATAACGCGCTGTGCACCAGTCCAGAACGGGTGGGACTCAGCAGTAACGTCAACGACGATGAGCGGGTACTCGTTGCCGTCTTCCCACTCAACGGTGCGAGAAGAGGTAGCGGTGGACTTGGTCAAAAAGGAGTGACCGGTACCAGCATCACGGAAGACCACTGGGTGGTAATCTGGGTGGATGTCTTTCTTCATAGATATTCCCTCAGGGTTGGACTACGGGTCGGTTCCGCACACTGAATTATGCCGGTACGGATCGTGCCCGAGTTGGGATGTACAGTTACAGCTCGCCCGACGCCACACAATGCGCCGACCGATAACCTGAATTATCCTACATTCCACTGCCTTATATACGAAATTGCTCACCTGCGGCAATCACAGCCACCACAGGCGCACATCTACGCCCCATTCGTTATAGTGCGCTTTCGAACCTCTCCAATACGTTAGGCAGTGCTGCTTGATCATCGACGCCAAGCCGACGGCTTAATGCGCGAGACTATCGCGGCAGCGATTAGGTATATCGCGAGTAAGGCTGTAAGATTTGCTCTTGCTGTTGTCAAAATATACGTATTACGCCCCGTCTACTGGTTTTTGACGACGATGCCGCACCTGCTCACACCTCACTTTTTGAGCACTGCCACCCTCACACGGCAGTCGGCACGTAGTCGTTTATAGCCACGATGTGGGCGGCTAGGAGAAAGAAGACCCATGTCGGCTATTTGCCAGGTAACGGGCCGCAAGCCGGAATTCGGCAAGCAGGTCTCGCACTCGCACCGCCGCACTTCGCGCCGTTGGAACCCCAACGTGCAGCGTCGTCGCTACTACCTGCCCTCTGAGGGCCGTACCATTACTCTGAATGTTTCCACCAAGGGTATGAAGATCATTGACCGCGACGGCATCGAGTCCGTTGTTGCCAAGATCCGCGCACGTGGGGAGAAGATTTAAGTATGGCACGTAACGATATTCGCCCAATCATCAAGCTGAAGTCCACTGCGGGCACCGGTTACACCTACGTGACCCGTAAGAACAAGCGCAATAACCCGGATCGCATCTCCCTGAAGAAGTTCGATCCGATCGCCCGCAAGCACGTCGAATTCCGCGAGGAGCGATAATTCATGGCTAAGAAGTCCAAGATCGCTAAGAACGAGCAGCGCAAGGAAATCGTCGCCCGCTACGCGGAGCGTCGCGCTGAGCTCAAGAAGATCATCAAGAACCCGAACACCCCGGATGAGGAGCGTTTGGAGGCTCAGTTCGAGCTGAACCGCCAGCCCCGTGACGCTTCCCCAGCCCGCGTTCGTAACCGCGACGCAGCCGATGGCCGCCCACGCGGTTACCTCCGCAAGTTCGGCCTGTCCCGTGTCCGTATGCGCGGCATGGCTCACCGTGGTGAGCTGCCGGGCGTTCGCAAGTCCAGCTGGTAAAGGGGTAATTGCACAATGGCTAATAAGCGCAATAACCAAAAGAAGTTCCGTATGGAGCAGAGCCGTCGCCCGAAGAAGAACCCTTTGAAGGCTGAGGGCATTGAGAAGGTGGACTACAAGGACACCAAGACTCTGCGTCTATTCATCTCGGATCGCCACAAGATCCGTTCCCGTCGCGTCACCGGCTTGACCCCGCAGCAGCAGCGTCAGGTTGCTACCGCAGTCAAGAACGCACGCGAAATGGCTCTCCTGCCGTTCACCACCCGCTAAACAGTAGCTGGGTATCAACAGCGCACTTTTGCCGCTGGCAAGTGTGACACGGTAAAAGAACCATAAACTTCCGCCGCCTACCTTTCGAGGTGAGGCGGCGAAAGTCGTTTTGGGGTCTTTTCGAGCGCTACACCGCAAGCGCCACACCTCGTTCCAGCACCAGCAAGAAAGCTTCGCTCCACAGACTCACAGCACCCAGTCTGGGCGCACCCGCCGCACGCTCCCCCAAGCGCTACTGTGCTATTGCATAAGTGTTACATTTATAGCAATCCTGCGCCGCACAACTTTTAGATGCGCACCGCTTTGCAATGAGTGAAAGGCAGTGACTGTATGGCCCTGCATCAATCCCTTCTCGATCTTTCGGAGCTTGCTCCCCATTGCCAGTCCCGGGCAACCGCTCGCGGCTTATTGGCGGAGGCACAAGATGTCTTGCGCAATGCGGTAGCACACCAGGACGATGAGATTGAATTAGCCAATTGGTTTTCGCGGCTGCTGACAGATATCGTACGCGCACCGGGCGTGGACGCGATTGTCCGGTTAACCGGTGCGGCCGCGCGCGGTGATCAGCTGCCCAGCATGCCCATCGAGTGGATGGGAGAAGACGGCGATTTGGAGTCCGTCTTTCGCGATGTCGGGCTAGAGGTGCACCAAGCGGCCGATTCCATGGCAGCGCGCGTCGATGCCGGCCTGCCTTTAGGCCGCGGCGGCGAGCAGGCTTTGCTGGAGGAGGCGTTGGCCCAGCGCCCGCCGCTTCTTCAGCGCGTTGGCGGTTTGCCCGATCGCAACGCGGCCGTAGATATCAAGTCCATGCTGTTATCCCCCATCGCCGCAATTGCGCGCTGGGCGGCACCGGGCCCGCGCCCCACGGTCGATCGCCTCGCCATCGGCCAAGAACGCGGGATGCTCACAGCAGAAGACGCAGAGACCTTGGACCTTGCGTGGCGCACGGGGTATTCGGTAGAAATGCGGCGCTGGTTCGATAATGTGCACGGCCGCGAATCCATCCTGCAGGACCTGCCACCGCTGGAGCGCACAGCCTACGGCACGGCCTGCCGCATGGTGTCTGCGACCTTCGAGTCCATCTCCCAACGCACCGCGGATGGCGCGAATTAGAATCGCCACAAAGTTCTTCTGCCACGCATGCGGTCCGCGCCGGCGGGCTGCAGGGCTGTAGAGTTGTTGAGTAAAAGCATTTTCTGCTGAGAGAAAGGAGGCGTCCGCCGCATGTCAGGAAACGTCGGTAGGCCGCGTAAACATAGCCCCCGCCGCAGAGGCAATAGCGCCCGGGAAGAGATTTTGGACGCCTCCTCAGAGTTATTTACCACCCAGGGCTTTGCCACAACGTCGACTCACCAAATCGCGGACGCGGTGGGCATACGTCAGGCATCGCTGTACTACCACTTTCCCTCCAAGACGGAGATTTTCCTCGCGCTGCTTAATTCCACCATTGAGCCTTCGCTGGAGCTAGCCGATGAGCTGGTGGATTCTGATGCCGAGCCGGAGCAGCGCCTGTGGTCCTTGGTCGCCGCGGAATCGCGCCTTTTGCTCACCAGTGGTTGGAACGTCGGCCGGTTGTACCAGTTGCCGGTGGCCAATTCGCCGGAGTTCTCGGAGTACCACAGCTCCCGCGAGCGGCTGCAGAACCACTTCCGCACCACCGCCGCTGCCATTGTGGGAGACGCGGACCCGCGTATCGAATTGCCTTTCCACATCGCGCTATCTGTCATCGAGATGCGCCCCAATGATGGCACGCCTCCCTATGCAGCGGCTCAGTCGGTTCCGGAGACCGCTGCCATGCTTGCCGATGCCGCCCTTGCAGTCCTCGGCGCCACCGTCCCCGAGGACGCGGAAGCCATGACGCTGGAGTTACTAAAGAACCGCAATGACTCGATCTCTGCGGCTGCGGCGGCTGCTGCAGACCGCAAGAAGAAAAAGTCTCGCTAACCTTTTCCTTGTGGGATCGTTAACTACTTCCCTGTGGAATCGTTAACCACTAACCAGTGGTTAACGTTGCCAGGAATCGGTAAAGTCCGCGGTGGCGGCCAATCCGCCGCCCTCGCGCACGCTAATCCCGCTGGGGGTTACAACGATGGTCGATGGCGTAGCATCCACGTAGTAGTTACCGCCGTCTTGGCCAATGATGGATCCGGTAAATTCGCCGCCGAAGATGGTGGACCGGTAGGTCAGCGTTCCTCCCGTGTTTTCGCAGACAATCGCCCTACCGTCTGGGCCTTTGCCGGCGAAGACGACGCGCTCAAAACGGTGACAATCGGCATAGGTATTAATATCGGTCCAGCCGTATTCACCCAGGCCGCCGATGAAGTCGCCTCCGCCGCCACTAGTGGTCTTCGGCGGCTGTGCCTGTTCTTGTTCGGTCTCGGTCACCGTCACCACGGGCGGTTCTTTGTCTTGGGTTTCCGGGGACTTTGTCGCCGTCGAGGTTTCTTCGGTGGAAGTCCCCGTCGTGCTTTCGACGGTGGTCATGCCGCCGTCGCCGGAAAAGTCGGGCTGTTTCCCATCCGTGCTACTGCTGCAGGCGCTTAAAACGATGCCCGCGGTCGCTACTACGCCGAGGTGCAATCCCCAGCGCACACGAGGAGTTAGATTAAAGTGCGGCATGATAAGTCCTTTCTCACAAGACGGGGTGAGGGCTAACAAGCTGGGGTCGGCCAAGCAACGTCGGCCTTGGAAAGATCGAGCGCCATGCCCGAAAGTATTGGTTGGGCGGAGGCGTATTGACCATCGGGGGCCGAGGCGATGAGCGCTACCGCCACCTCTCGGCCGCCGATGGTGACAAGACCCATCTGCCGCACATCATAACCGCCGGCGGTATCTGGGCCCCAGCCGCCTTTAAGGGCGGCACCCTCTAGGTTGCGCAGGCCATAGCTTTGGGCGGGGTCGGGAGTAGACATCGCGGTGAGGATGGGCTCGGCACCGTTGACGCAGCGCAGCTTCGCCATGAACGCGGCTTGGTCGCCCACGCTCCACTGCGTTTGCCCGAAGGCGCTAAATTCCGGGCGGGTGACCTGGCTTTGTACCTGGGTAGTGGTATCGCCGGCCTCAGCTAATACCTGTTGCGCGGCCTGGGCGGCTTGTACGCCGCCGCCAAGGGCGTCCCAGGCGGATTGCGCCGCTTCATTATTGGAATAGGTAATCGCAGATGTCACCACATCCGGGCCGATAAGCCCTGCGCGATGGGCGGCGATGAGCACCGGCACCTTGGAGGTGGACCAGGCGGTTTCGGGCGCGGTGCGCCCGGCGGCAATGGTGGTGGTGCCATCCGAAACCGCTATACCAACATTCCCGTAGTTGGCGGCGATGCGGTCGAGTTCGCGCTGCAGGTCGCCGGCCGAAGCCAACTCACCGTCACCAGCTCCGGCTCCAGCATTGGCACCGGCTGGGGCATCTGGCTGGGCATCGGCCGGTGCAGTCGCGCCCTTCTCTGCGGAAGCGCGCGGGCTATCCGCCCTATCCGTCGCGCTCTCCGTAGAGCGCGACGTTTCCTGCTTGGCGATGTCCGGCTCTGATTCCGTCTCCTGCTCGCCCTGCCCGCACGCGCTAAGACACAGCGCCCCAGCCATTAGCAGGCTGCCGAGCGCCATGCGCCTCGGAGCGGTACGCCTCGGTGCGGTGCGGGTGGGTGCGAGCATGATCAGGATCCTTAGGTTTCAGGCGCTATCGCTAGTGCGCGAAGTGGCGTGTTCCGGTGAGATACATCGTAACACCAGCGGCCTTAGCTGCCTCGATAACTTCTTCATCGCGGATGGAGCCGCCGGGCTGGACAACGGCCTTAACGCCGGCATCGAGAAGCACCTGCAGGCCATCGGCAAAGGGGAAGAAGGCATCGGAGGCGGCGAAGGAGCCTTGGGTGCGGTTGGTGGCATCGGCAAGCGTATTGGCGCGCTCGACCGCAAGCTTGGCGGAATCCACGCGGTTAACTTGGCCCATGCCCACGCCGACGGTCGCGTTGTCCTTGGCCAGCAAAATGGCATTGGACTTGACCGCGCGCACCGTGCGCCAGGCGAATTCGAGCTGGGCTAGGTCCCCGTCACTCAGGGCCTCGCCCGCTGCCAAGGTCCAGTTTTCGGGCTTATCGCCCTCTGCCTGGTAGGTATCCGGCTCTTGGCACAGCACGCCGCCGGAGATGTACTTGCGCTCCTCGCCCTGCTCCCCTGGCTCGGCCAAAAGCACGCGCAGGTTCTTCTTGGACTGCAGAATCTCCAGCGCCTTATCCTCATAGGCGGGCGCGACGATGACCTCGGTGAAAATGCCCTTGACCTGCTCGGCCATCTCTACGCTGACCTCGCGGTTCACGGCGATGACGCCGCCGAATGCGGACATCGGGTCGCAGGCATGCGCCGCTCGGTGGGCCGCAGCGATGGACTCGTCCGATACGGCGATGCCGCACGGGTTGGTGTGCTTGATAATGGCCACGCAGGGGCGCTCGTGATCCCAGGCCGCGCGCCAGGCAGCGTCGGCGTCCTGGTAGTTGTTGTAGCTCATCTCCTTGCCGTTGAGCTGCTTGGCATTGGCCAGTCCCTTGGTGCCAATCCGGGTGACGGTGGCGGCCTGGTGGGAATTCTCGCCGTAGCGCAGGGAGGTGGTCTCCTCGCCGTCGCTCAGCTGGTCCACGAACCATGCGGAGACCGCCGCATCGTAGTTAGCGGTGTGGAGGAAAGCATCGCGGGCGAGCCCACGGCGCTGGTCAAGGCTAAATCCACCCTCCTCAACAGCCTGGGTCACCTCGCCATAGCGCGCCGGATCCACGACCACGGCAACGGACGGATGATTCTTGGCCGCCGCGCGCACCATGGAAGGTCCACCGATATCGATCTGCTCCACGCATCCATCGAAGTCCGCGCCGGAGGCGACCGTTTCCTGGAAGGGGTACAGGTTCACCACGACGAGCTGGAAGGGCTCTACCTCAAGATCATTGAGCTGCGCCAAGTGGTCTTCCTTGCGGGTATCTGCCAAGATCCCGGCATGCACGCGCGGGTGGAGCGTCTTGACGCGGCCTTCCAGGCACTCGGGGAAGCCGGTGAGCTTTTCTACCGGGGTGACCTCGATTCCCAGGTCTGCAATCTTCTTGGCGGTGGAACCGGTAGAGACAATCTCTACGCCTGCCTTATCAAGTGCGCGGGCCAGATCCTCCAGCCCCGTCTTGTCGTACACGCTAATGAGTGCGCGCTTTACCTGCTTGCGGTCTTCGCTCATGAGGAGGATTAAGCCTTTCGAAAAGTCTTAGTCTGCGAGTTGAATAAAAAGCTCCTCGCCGCGGGGCTGCGCCGCGCGCAGCACATCGACGATGAGTTCGCGCTCTACCTTTTTAATGCGTTCGTGAAGACTACTTTCATCATCGTCTGCCCGAACGGCAACCGGCCGCTGCGCAATGATGGAGCCGGTATCCACTCCCGCGTCCACGAAATGGACAGTAGAGCCTGTGACCTTCACGCCATATTCCAGCGCATCGCGCACCCCGTGCGCACCCTTAAAAGCGGGCAATAACGCTGGGTGGGTATTGATGGTGCGGCCCTCGAAGCGGCGGAGGAATCCCTCCCCCAAAATCTTCATAAAGCCTGCAGAAACAACAATGTCTGGCTGCGCAGCATCTACTGCATCAGCCAGACAATTATTCCATTCGGCACGGTCCGCGCCCATTTCCACGATCTCGGTATCGATATCGCGTTCGCGGGCCCGTTCAATACCTCGACACGGTTTATCCGCCACCACTTTCACCACACGGTAGCGCTCATCCTGGGCGTCCAAGATGGCTTGCAAAAGCGAGCCCGTCCCAGAGACAAGCACGACAACTCGTAGGCGATCAGTGGCAGCAGTAGCGCGTGGTGGCATCGGTGAAGTCACGCGCTATAGCCTAGTCCCTCCTACCGCTTTCAGTAGAATCTGCCGCTTCCGATTGCGCTGCTTCGCCGCCTTCTGCCGCGCCTGTGTCGCTCTCTTCGGATTCTTCCACGAGTTCGCCCTCCAAGATCTCGGGGTCTGCATCCTCGGCCGGGGCTGCCGCTTCGGGCTCGCTGCTTGCCGATGCCCCCTCGTCCTCACCATCTCCCGCGGCGTCCTCCGCATCAGCGCCGTCGTCGCCGTCTTCGACGACCTCCCCTTCGATGACCTCGTCTTCGGCGGTGTCTGCGGTGTCCGTGGGTTCTGCGGCAGCGTCATCGTCGTCGGCTGCGTCGTCCGCGTCATTCGCTGCTGACTCGGAGTCCTCACCGTCGCCAGATTCCGAATTGTCTTCGTCCTCGTCCTTGTCCGTGTCGCTCTCGCCCACATCGGCATCAGCATCGTCGCCATCAGCCTCATCGGCCTCGGCCTTGTCTGCATCAGACTGCTCTGCGTCAGCGGTGTTCTCGGAAGCGGTATCTTCTGCAGACTCTGCAGCGTCTTCTGAATCCTCTTCGGCGGACTCCGCCGCCGAAGACTCCGCCTCGGCGGCGCGGGCGTCACGCCAGTTCATAAGCGCAAAGGCTGCCGCGACGGCCAAGCCCACGACGGCGATCCAGATTGCGGCAAGGCCAGCAGCGGTCCACAGGTGCGGGCCGGTGTGACCGTAGTAGCCAAGCGTGCCGCTAACCAGATAGCACGCGAAGAACATGATGACCGCGGTAGCCACCGTGGCCGCGAGCACCTTCTGGAAGGACGGGCGCTTCTTATACAAGGACATCGTCGCCGCGATGAGGGGGACCACCATGAAGACGACCGCCCAGCCGGGCGAGGATGCCGGGATGCCACCGGTGATAGGCAGCGGCGGCAGCGGAACAAGGTGGGTACTAAAGAGGCTTACCTGTGCCTCCCCTGCCGAAAACTCCGAACCAACAAGCACTGCCCCGGTGCTGACGATGGCATTGGGAATATACAGCAGACTCAACAAGATGAGGGTGAAAACGCCCAGCCCTGAGATGGAAGGATACTCATCCATCATCTCCCCCTGGCGCGAAAAGTTCACGATGAAAACGAGCACGAATACTACCGCCGCGCCAATGGCGAGGTAGGCGAGATAGCGCAGGGCGATAAGGGCGGCATCGACAAGCAGCGGCGGGGCACCATAGCGCTTGGCCAAGGCGCGCCACAGGCGGGTACCCATGCCGGCCGCCATCGCCGCTAGGTGCACCACGATGACCCGGGCAAGCGCAGCAGCGAGGTTCGGTGGGGATACATCGAAGACCTTGCCGGCATCCCACAGCATCACCCAGGCGATGCAGGTCAGTACCACCGGCACGCCAACCACGCAGGCGACAAGAATCGCCAGGTCCTTCACGCTGACTTTGTGTTTTACCGCGGCGCGCACGCGCACCGCCACCACCGTAGCGAGGATGAGGGCGGGCAAGGCTGGGAGGAACGACAGATCCACCCCGGCCGCAGATACCGGCGCGAGGTTAAAGACCATCCACGCTTCCGCCACGACGGTGGGCAGCCACGCAAGGGGCGAGCCGAAAAGCAAGAGCGCACCGAATGCGAGCGCCAGAATAATAAGGACAACAATAATATTCGGCAGCGCCGCCGACATGAATAATTGGCGGATGCGCCCGGCCTTCGTCAGCGGGGCCGGCGTGCGACGGGCCTTCGCCTTCGATCCGGCTTTGCGAGCGACGCGTTCTGCAGAATTATGTGGCTTCTGCGTCGCGGTGGCGTGCGGTGCACGAGGGGCGCGCTCTGTCTGCACTGTCCGGCCCCGCGCCTGGCTACGCGGGCGGGGCGTTGACCGAGATTGGGGGCTGGTGTTTTTGTTCATCGGCGTCCACTTTGCCACCTTTTGCGCGCGGTAGCGGGGTGGCGCGACGAGGCGCCTCCAAAATCACCGTGGACTTCTTCAGTAACTACTGTAGACATATATATAAGGAATGAAGTTTCCCCCCTTATTCCCCACTGGTCACAGTAATTTCACACTAGGAGGCTTCCCCAACCGGCTCCTAAGGTGCACTATTACAGCCTCGGGGCTACCGCGAGGGTTTGGCTTTGAGAGATTTATATCGCACTATGCGTAAAATTCTCCAGAAGTTGCCTGCATGTAGGCTTATTCCAGACCGGCGCGAGAAAAAATTCACTTTTGGCTTGCTGTTATCTTTTTGAGACGCTACTGTTACATCTCGTTGGTAACAAGAAGGTCACAATCTCGTAACTAACCTAAAGACGCTGTAACGCTCTTTTTGAAGATTGTGAAAGACACGAAAGAAGATTTAATGCGAAGCAAAGTTCAGCGTGGCGCCGGCCGCCATCGCAAGATTGTCACCTCGCAGACCACCAAGGGTCGTATCGCTGTCATGACCGTTGCAGCCGGTGCCGTGTCCACCGCCGGCGTAGGCGGCGCAGCTGCCGCTAACGTTGAGTCCGACAACACTGCAACTGCCACCACCAAGACGCAGTCTGTTGACTACAAGCTTGCCGCTGATACTTCCGAGGTTAACAACGCGCCAGAAGGCTCCTCCGATGCTGCACCGCAGATCCTCAACGTGGCTGAGGCAAAACCGGTCACCAACCTGGTTGACCAGCTGAGCAAGTCCATCCAGGCTTCCGCTGACCGCGCCGCCGAGGACCTTGCCGCTCGCGCTCCTTCCATTGCCCGCCCCGCCGAAGGCGCCTTCACTTCTGGCTTCGGCCCGCGCTGGGGTTCGTTCCACTCGGGCGTTGACATCGCCAACGCCATTGGAACCCCCATCCTCTCCATCATGGACGGCACCGTTATCGATTCCGGCCCAGCCTCCGGCTACGGCCAGTGGATTCGCATCCTCCACGATGACGGCACCATGACCGTCTACGGCCACATGCAGACCCTCGACGTTGCCGTGGGCGAGCACGTGCACGCAGGCCAGAAGATCGCCGGCATGGGCTCCATGGGCTTCTCCACCGGTTCCCACCTCCACTTCGAGGTTCACCCGAACTCCGGTGACGCCGTTGACCCACAGGCATGGTTGGCCGAGCGAGGCATTCAGCTCTAAGAGCCTTCTTTCCTTCTTGTTAAAGCGCCGCAGATTCCCTCTGCGGCGCTTTTACTATGCCTTCCGCCTCGGCACCTCCGGTCGCTCGCAATCACAATCATTCAACGCAGCGTTGCGGCTGCAGGGTCTGGGACCCGAATCCGCCAACACACCGCAAAGCGCCGAAAAGTATTCCTGCAATTTACCTATATGCCATGTGGCCGCAAGATGTGGCCCTTAAGCTGTCAGCTGTCTTTTTATCCAGCTCTCCAGCAAGGAATACCTTTATATGCGTACACGCACTCTCTCCCTCATCACCGCCCTTAGCTGCGCCCTCGCGCCCGCACCAGCTCTAGCTTCCGAAGGTGCTACCTACTACTCCACCAAGCAGCATTACCAACCACAGGGCTCAAGCTACGCTCAAGCGCCCAGTGGGTTTCACCAGATTTACACCTCAACGGTAGATCGCCATGGATCCCGCGGGCTATCAAGCTTTAAATACGATGACCTCGCGCAGCAGATGCTGGAGTATGCCCAACAACGCGATCAGCTCACCGAGCTCGGTACAAAGCTCATCCCGCAAGTAGAGGCCATGATAGCGGTAAACCGAGAGCTATCCGGTGGCCCTGGTCAAGAGGCCGGGTATGGAAACCTGACGGAGGTAGGACGAGAAGAGCTCAGGGGCATCGGCAAGCGCAATGCACAGCGCAATGCGGAACTACTGGGATCGATTGCTAACGATGACCTCAAGGTGAGCTTTACTTCCTCAGGAGAGGACCGTGCCAATGACTCTGGGTGGAATTTCGGGGAAGGTCTACTGGAACAGTCCCCGGCACTGGCCGAGCACTTGGGCGATGAAATGACAGATGGCCACGTTAATATCGCCGCACGCCCTGACTTGATGTACGCACACAAGGATAAAAAAGCTGCATCCTATGAGCGCTATACGGAGTGGAAGGACTCTCAGGTTTTACAGGAAAAGTACAACAGGCCTACGCCAAGCCAGAGTCGCAGCAGGCTGCACGCAGCTTGCTGGCTAAGATTTTTGCGCCAGAGTTTATCGACGGTTTAGCAGATGATTCCGTGCACTTTTCTGCCCGAGAAAAGGACGATAAATCCGTTGAGGGCATCGTCGATGCTGCCTTACAGTTCTACAACCTTTACATCATCGCTCCAGCTCTAGAGCATGAGGAAAAGGCCCCAGCGGAGGGCTGGATCTTTGATAAGTACATGGACGATACCAGCGGACCAACCTTCGCGTACCTGCTTGACGTAGAAGACTTCTATGAGAAAGGCCCGGCTATCAAGGGGCAGACGGTTGCCTACGACAACTATGAACCACTGCTTGAAGAGATGATTAGAAACGTTCAGGACCGCGCTGCTGGCGGCGACGTAGCGGCCAATTATCGCTTCGGTCATGCCGAGACCATCATCCCGCTCGCGGCGCTACTGAAGCTGCCAGGGTCCGAGCAAGGTGTCCCGGAAGATGATTTATACAGCTGGGATAACTCCGCATGGCGTGGTGATTCTGTCTCACCGATGGGCGCGAATATCCAATGGGACGCATTCCAAAATGATCGCGGCGAGACCCTCGTGCGGATGCTCTACAACGAAAAGGAAATCCCATTCCACGATGGCTGTGAGCCTATTGCCGCTAACTCAACGTTTTATACCATCGAGGAACTGGCCGAGTGCCTGCCCTTAGGCTCCACCTCAGATCACTCTCAAGCCCACCTTATTGACGCTGAAGACGCTGCAGATCACCAAGCACCGGTTGATGATTCCCTCTCTTCCAAGCCGCAGTTCTGGGGGATCATCGGTGCCATTGCGGGTGCACTGGCCATCGGTATAGGAATCGGTGCGGCCAACGCTTTCGGGCCACAAATTCAACAGCTACTGCAGAAATTTAGCTGCCAGCTCCCCTTCTAGTGCCGTTCGAGAGGCCCCTGCCCGACAGGGGCTCAAAACGCTTTCAGCCGAGTCCAGTACAGGGCCTTGTCGCAGGTGAATGGCAGTTTTCTACCCCGACACCGACAAGCTCAGCCCGCCACCCCCACTAGCCACCCCCAGAGCTTAAACCAGTACTTCAAACCCGCAACTTTAGCCACTTTCGTAACACGCGCAACAAGCTGGCATGTTCGAAACTTTTCGAATAATCATGGTTTCTACCAGCATTTTTCCAGATTGCGCAACACCCATGGGCAGGCTAACTTTTAACTCGTTGCCACAAGTGAACGCCAAATGGGGTATTTCCATTCCCTCGGCGTGTCGCACAGGGCAGTTGAAAGACGCCAAACCTTCAAGGTTTGCTCGCCTCGAGACCATGCACAGCCATGAAAAGGACTTAAACTTATGAAGCGCATGAACCGCGCACGCAGGAATGTAGCGCTAAGCATCATCACGCTTGGCACCGTTTTTGCTACCGGCACCTCCGCTTTTGCTGCTGATCCAGTGGCCAGCGTGGACGTTTCGAATGGCTCCTCTGAGCCCCAAGCCACCAACGTTGATAACGCGGGCGTGATCGACGCCGCCGTCGGCCTCGCGAATACCGCTGTTGGTGTACTCAACGGCGATGCCACCCCGAAACTTAGCCAGAATGACTCCGGCGGGGTCAACATCGTCTTAGACCCCTCCTCCGTTCCTGGTCTGGGAGAAGCCTTCACTCCCGAGGGAGACCGCTCCGGCCTCACCCCTGAGCGTGGCAAGGACGCCGCTGGCAATACGGTGGTCTTCCCCACCTCCGGCACCTTAACCTCGGGCTTCGGTATGCGCTGGGGCGCGATGCACAACGGCATCGACGTCGCTAACCCAGTCGGCACCCCAATCCACTCCGTCATGGACGGCACGGTCATTAACTCCGGTCCGGCACAAGGCTTTGGCAACTGGATTCGCATCCAGCACGTCGATGGCAGCATCTCTGTCTACGGCCACATGTCCGCCAACTCGCTGCGCGTCAACGTGGGCGACCATGTTTCTGCGGGCGACCACATCGCGGACATCGGCAATGAAGGCCGCTCCACTGGCCCGCACCTGCACTTCGAAATCCACCCCGGCGGCGGCGCAGCCGTTGACCCGGTGGGCTGGTTTAACGAGCGCGGGATTTCGGTTTAAAGCTTTTCCATCGGCACACCGCCGATAAGCATGAGCCGCACCTTGCCAGAGGAGCCAAAGTCCACGGTCACTGTGGCGCGGGCACCGGAACCGGCCGTTTCAATCACGGTTCCGAGCCCGTACTTCGCGTGGTTGACGCGGTCCCCCACAGCAAGGTTGAGGTTCTTATTCTTCGGCATGGAATTAGCCGCAGGTTGGCGAGTGCGTTGCGAAGGGGAAGACGTAGCGCGCTGGCCAAACCCAGTACTCCCGCCGCCGGCATAGCCGCCGCGAGTACCGCGGCGATAGCTCCGGCCATACTGATAATCATCGGCTCCCCAGGAACCGGTGAGGTCACTATCAGAATCCTCTCGCCGCCAGTCGATGAGATCCTCTGGGATCTCGGCGAGGAAGCGACTGGCGGGATTGGTTACCGGATTGCCCCACGCAGACCGCAAGATGGCGCGCGTGAGGTATAGCTTTTCGCGGGCGCGGGTGATGCCCACATACGCCAAGCGGCGCTCTTCGCTTAGTTCCTTCGGGTTACCCAGCGAGCGCATATGCGGGAATTGGCCGTCCTCCCAACCGGCGACAAAGACGACGGGAAACTCCAACCCCTTGGCGGTATGCAGGGTCATCATGGTCACTACCCCGGTCTCAGAATCTGGAATCTGATCCGCATCCGCAACCAAGGAGACCTTTTCCAAAAAGGCCTGCAGCGAGCCCGGCGCGGCTTCGCCTTCTTCTAATAGGTCGTTGGGATCGACGGCATCCGCACCGGCGGCGGCCAACTGGTTGGCAGCTTCCGAGGTAAATTCGCGGGCCACGGACACGAGCTCATTGAGGTTATCGAGGCGGGCACCGTCCTGCGGGTCGTTGGAGTTTTCTAACTCCGCCTTGTAGCCGGTGGCATCCAGGATGGCGGTGAGCAATTCCCCCAAATCAGGCTGGCCGGTCACCTCATCGCGCATGCCTGGGATTTGTGCGCGGATGCCATCCATCATGTCGTTGAACTTGGTAACGGCATTGACGGCGCGGGTTCCGAAGCCGGGGACGTCACCCCGGGGGACATCAGCAAGCGCCTTGCCAAAGCTTATCCCCTGGTTTTCCGCGTGCAGGGCAATCTGGCCCTGGGCCTTATCGCCGATGGCGCGCTTGGGAACGTTGATGATGCGGCGCAGGCTCACCGTATCGTCGGGGTTATCCATAATGCGCAGGTAAGCCACCATATCGCGGATTTCACGGCGCTCGTAAAAGCGCGTTCCGCCCACGACTTTATAGGGAATGCCGGAGCGAATGAAGATATCCTCCAGCGCGCGGGAAGCATTATTGGTCCGGTACATCACGGCGATATCGGAATAGCTGTGGCCCTTATCCGCTAGTGCATCAATCTCGGCTGCGATAAAGCGGGCTTCATCGTGTTCGTTATCCGCTACATACCCCACGATGGATTCGCCATCGCCATGCGCGGTCCACAGGTTTTTCTCCCGGCGGTTCTCATTTTTCGCAATCACGGCATTGGCCGCGTTCAAAATGGTCTGCGTGGAGCGATAGTTCTGTTCCAATAAGATAGTGTGCGCCTGCGGGTAATCGCGCTCAAATTCCTCGATATTGCGAATGGTGGCGCCGCGGAAGGCATAAATAGACTGATCGGAGTCACCCACCACGCACAGCTCTGGGGCATCGGGGCCCAGCTCGCCCTTGCCCACCAGCGCTGCTACCAGCGCGTACTGGGCGTGGTTGGTGTCCTGGTACTCATCAATTAGCACGTGCTTAAACCGGCGGCGATAAAACTCCACTACCTGCCGGTGCTCGGTGAAAATGCGCACTACTTCCCCGATGAGATCATCGAAGTCCACCGCATTAGCAGCGCGCAGACGGCGCTGGTACTCGCCGTAGACATCCGCCACGGTAGTCTCAAAGGGGTTCTTGGTCTGCTGCGCCTTTTCGGCCGCCTCAGCCGGGCCCACGAGCTCGTTTTTGTGGTTGGAGATCTGGTTCGCCAGCACGCGCGGGGTGTATTTCTTCAAATCCAGCTGCATGTCCTTGGCAATCATGGATAAAAGCCTGCGGGCATCGTCACCATCATAAATGGTGAAGTTGGTATTAAGCCCCGGTACGAGCTGCGCGTTCTGGCGCAGGATGCGCACGCAGATGGAGTGGAAGGTGGACACCCACATGCGCTCGGCCACCGGCCCCACTAAAGTGCCCACGCGCTCTTTCATCTCCGCGGCGGCCTTATTGGTAAAGGTAATGGCGAGGATTTCCCATGGATTTACCCCGCGGTGACGCATGAGATACGCGATGCGGCGGGTAAGCACCGCCGTCTTACCGGAACCGGCACCGGCAACAATCAACAGGGGCCTACCGGTATGGGTGACCGCCTCTAATTGCTGTGGGTTCAGGCCTTGGGTTAAAGGATCGGATTCCGCAGGCCTGGGCGTGCTGCCAAAGGGGTTCTGCGGCTCGGGCTGCCCGCTGGGGGCAAAACCACCGCGGGAATTAGTACCGGATGCGGGTTCGCGCGGGGTGGAAGAAGGGCTAAATGGAGAGTTATTCGTCATAATGCCTACCAACCTACTAGCCACACCGGACATGGCCCGTATTTGCGGCGTACACAGCGCTTTCTAACCCCGGCCAAGTAGCACACTGGTACAGCGAAGTGGCACAATATGAGACCATGACCGCTGAAGATAATGATTCCATCGTTGACAATGGCTTGGATATCCGCACGCCCACCGGCACGGATGATCCCCTATCTGATGCGGAAATCCAGCAGTATCGCGAGGAAATCAACCGCCTTGATCAGATCATCTTGGACGCCGTCAAGCGCCGCACCGAGGTCTCCCGCGCAGTAGGCCGCACCCGCATGAGCTCCGGCGGCACGCGCTTGGTACACACCCGCGAGATCGCCATCCTCAATGAGTTCCGCGCCGAGCTTGGTGAGGAAGGCCCCACCATCGCCTCTGCCCTGCTGCGCATGGGGCGCGGCCGCTTGGGGTAAAAACCGCGTTTAAAGTCTCGGATTAATTACGGGCTAGCCCATACTATGCAGTACGCTTTCGGGGCATGAACGCAGTTCTCATCGCAGTCATCGTCATGCTCGCGCTCACCCTCCTGCGCGTGCATGTGGTGGTGGCACTTTTCATCGGCGCGATCGTCGGCGGCCTTCTATCCGGCATGGGCCTGGATGCCACGATGCTCGCCTTCCAGGACGGGCTCGGCGGCGGCGCCAAGATTGCCCTTAGCTATGCCCTCTTGGGCGCCTTCGCGATGGGTGTTGCCTCCGCCGGGCTGCCGCAAATCTTGGCCAACTTTCTCATCGCCAAGCTCGGCGGCACCGGCGAATTAAATCCCAAGGCTGCAGCCACCACCAAGTGGATGCTCATCCTTGGCCTTATCGCCATGGCCGTGATGAGCCAAAACCTCATCCCCGTCCATATTGCCTTCATCCCGCTGCTTGTTCCGCCGCTTTTGGCGGTAATGAATAAGCTCAAGCTGGATCGCCGCCTTATCACCACGTGCCTGACCTTCGGCCTTATTACCACCTACATGTTCATTCCGGTGGGCTTCGGGTCCATCTATTTGAACGATATTTTGCTCTTTAATATCGAAGAGGCCGGCCTGGATACTTCCGGTATCAATATTATGCAGGTCATGGCCATCCCCGCGCTGGGCATGTTCACCGGCCTGCTCATCGCCATCTTTATTAGCTACCGCGCCCCGCGCGAGTACGAGGACCTTCCCATCGCCGCCGAAGAGCACCAGGAAACGCCCTCGACGTATAAAATCTGGGTCTCCATCCTGGCTATTATCGCCACCTTTGCCGTCCAGATCATCATGCAGGCACTCGATTTCGAATCCGATGGCCTGCTCGTCGGAGCGCTGACCGGCCTGGGCATCTTGCTCATTTCCGGCGCGGTGGATTGGAAGCACGCCGATGACGTATTTACTAACGGCATGAAAATGATGGCGCTTATCGGCTTTATCATGATTACCGCGCAGGGCTTTGCCTCGGTCATGACGGCGACAGAGGAAGTGGGCCCGCTGGTTGATGCCACCGCCAGCCTCTTTGGCACCAATAAGTTCCTCTCTGCAGGCGCCATGCTCTTAGTCGGCTTGGTGGTCACCATGGGCATCGGCTCGTCCTTTTCCACCCTGCCCATCATCTCCGTTATTTACGTTCCCCTGTGCGCTTCGCTCGGCTTTAGCCCCGCGGCCACGGTGGCGCTCATCGGTACGGCGGGCGCGCTTGGCGATGCCGGCTCCCCCGCCTCCGATTCCACCCTCGGCCCCACCGCCGGCCTCGGCGCCGATGGCCAACACGATCACATCCGCGACTCGGTCATCCCCACTTTTATCCACTTCAATATTCCCTTGCTAATCGCCGGCTGGGCGGGCGCTCTTATCCTCTAAATGCCACACTTTTCGCGGTGCCGTTGAGACTTATTCTCGACTACGGTGGGAGGGGTACACATTGCCAATGCGCTCGTCGCCAGAAAGGCCAATTGCCATGGATATCACCGCATCTTCCCAGTGGAAAGACCTGGTCAAGGTTTATGAAGAAAAGCAGGATCTGCGCCTGCGCGATCTCTTCACCAAGGACGCGGACCGCGCCGAGAACTACACCTTCGACGCCGCTGGCCTGCACGTGGATTTATCCAAAAACCTCCTCGATGAAGACGTCCTCCAGCACTTGGTCGAGGTAGCCCGCGCCGCCGATGTGGAGGGCCGCCGCGATGCCATGTTTGCGGGCAAGCACCTTAATAACACCGAGGATCGCGCCGTGCTACACACCGCCCTGCGCCTGCCGGTGGAAGATGACTTGCACGTCGATGGCCAAGATGTCGCCGCCGATGTCCACGAAGTCTTGGGGCGCATGCGCGATTTCGCTACGGCCTTGCGCTCTGGCTCCTGGTTAGGGCATACCGGCCACACCATCAAAAAGGTGGTCAATATCGGCATCGGTGGTTCTGATCTCGGCCCTGCCATGGCCGTACAGGCCCTGCGCTCCTATGAGGTGGCCGGTATTTCCGCGGAGTTTGTCTCCAACGTGGATCCTGCCGATATGGCCGCTACCTTGGATGGACTCGATGCCGGCTCCACTGTCTTTATTGTCTCCTCCAAGACCTTTACCACCCAGGAAAGCCTGACTAATGCGCATGCGGCCCGCCGCTGGCTCATCGATCAATTCGATGGCGATGAATCCGCGGTGTCCAAGCACTTCGTGGCCGTATCCACCAATGCGGAGCAGGTGGAGGAATTTGGCATCGATACGGACAACATGTTCCCGTTCTGGAATTGGGTGGGTGGGCGCTACTCGCTTGATTCCGCCATCGGCCTGTCTTTGATGTGCACCATTGGCCCCATGGACTTCATGCGCTTTTTGGAAGGCTTCCACGCCATGGATGAACACTTCCGCACCACCCCGCTCGAGCGCAACGTGCCCGTGCTCATGGGTCTGCTGGGCATCTGGTACACCAATTTCTTCGGCGCCCAAACCCACGCCGTCCTGCCCTACTCGCAGGATCTCGGCCGCTTCCCTGCCTATCTGCAACAGCTGACCATGGAGTCCAACGGCAAGTCCGTGCGCCGCGATGGCACCGCGGTAACCACTGGGCAGACTGGCGAAATTTACTGGGGCGAGCCGGGCACCAACGGCCAGCACGCCTTCTACCAGCTCATGCACCAGGGAACCCGCCTCATCCCAGCGGACTTCATCGGCTTTGCCCGCCCCAAGGAGGACTTTCCCACCGCGGACGGCACCGGCTCGATGCATGATCTACTCATGGGCAACTTCTTCGCCCAAACCAAGGTGCTGGCCTTTGGTAAGACGGCAGAAGAAATTGCCGCCGAGGGCGTGGAGGAAGACCTCGTGCCGCACAAGGTGATGCCGGGCAACCGCCCCACTACCACGATTATGGCCGAGGAACTTACCCCTACCACCCTGGGTGCGCTCATCGCGCTCTACGAGCACATCGTCTTTACCCAAGGCATCATCTGGGATATCAATTCCTTCGATCAATGGGGCGTGGAGCTGGGCAAGCAGCAAGCTAATGACCTAGCACCGGCAGTCTCCGGCAAGGAGGAAGCCGCATCCGGCGACGGCTCCACCGACGAGCTCATCGGTTGGTACCGCAACCACCGCTAAGCACTGCTTGGCGACGTCCTCCCGGCCCACCGGGAGGATTTTTTCTACACTATGCACGGAGATGAAACCTTTGTGCACACGTATCCAAGGGAGCATCCGGCATGAAGTTTTCAGCGGACAATCACAGGATGTTCACTCAGTATTCACAGTCCATAATGAACGTTGACTGTAGACTCGATTGCACACAGGGCCCATCCTGACTGTCAACCAGATCGATTACTCCCGAAATGGAGAGAAATGCGTTTCGAGTCAAGTCCACCACCTCAATTCTCTTTTTCGCAGGACGCCCATGCTCTTTTGGGAAACCTCTCGAATAGAACTTCTCGCGAAATAACTTTAAAGTTTAGCACCCCAGAAGTTAGGTTTAGGACCCCAGAAGATAGCATCGTGCGCCATATTGGCCAAGCAGAATTCATAGATCCTGCCCGGCTAACCACTATCGAAGAACTGGACGGTGTAATCGCGGAAATTGGTATCCAAAAAGTTGTCAATCCGGATTCCTTTTATGACATCCCGCTGAAATTAGCTCCAAAGGAGTTTTGCGCAGAACTAGAAAAGGCCTCAATTCCCTTTTCAATGGTTGACGACGATGGAATCGTTCTCTACGAGCATTGGACTAAGTTCTTCATCGAAGATGATGAGATAGTCAACATTTCTTGGATGAACCGCGACTTTTACTCATATCTCGACGTCATTGAGGTGGCATTTCCCAGCAACACTGATTCTAGCGAGTATCGCGCTAACTACAGTCCGAGCAGTTCGTCTCACTTAAGCGTTCCCCAAGGGACCGAAAAGACAGTAGTATCCCCAGTGCTACCGGTGGCTGGTGTCGATGAGAAAGTGTGGGACCTCACCAAACAAGTATTGCCTGACGCCCCAGCCCTTGGAATGGGTTGGCGCAAAGAGATCATACGCCGCTCGACTCCAGAACAGCTCAACCAGATCATCCAACTACTTAAGCCCCTTGCGACTGCAAGTTTCGAAGACCCCGCAACGCGACAGTTTTTCGCCATCGCCATCAATCTCGGCGCCACCGACCTTGATATAACCCCCATAGTCGATGAGGCCGAGCACTACCAGGAGTCGACAGACCCAGATGTGCTGGACATGATCGACGATGACCAAGCGGGTCTTCTCGACGTCATCTGCCCATCAAATTTCAAACAGTTCAACCGCTATCTAAGTCTCAAGGGACCAGCACTCCTCGACAACCAAATTGAATTCCTGCGCAAAGCGGTAAGGAACGATGAATTTCGTATCGCACCAGAATTTCAATGGCTTTCTGCCTCCCGATTCGCCACTATCCCCGAATCGGCCTACGCCATATCTTTTATCGGGCACGAAGGTCGAATCCTATGGGATTCCGCGGAAGAAGAAGACCTTATAGAAACTTTCGAGGCGGAAAGAAAATGGCACTCAAATTAATCTTCGATCCCCTAAAGGCAGCCGTCCCAAAGCCGGACAGCTTTACCTGATGAAAACCACCCTCGGATACATCCTCGTCGGCGTCGTCTCCACAGAGGCATTCTTCGGCGCAGCCGTGATAATCCACCCTTATCGTGCACTTATTTCTGATATCAAAGACACCACGTGGTACCCGCTTGTTGAAAAGAATGAATTACTTATTCCACCCCTTCAAATCATCAAAAGTGATTTCCGCAAGGGGGGCGATTTTTATCCAATAAAAGACAAGAATGCGCCACATCCTGTGCCCTTTGATCGCTACTTTAACTACCGGTCGTCATTTCCATGGTCCCCAGAAGAACAAGCCTTCGTCCCAAGCTCAGAATCGCTACCGACGGACAAGCTCGGAACTTTTATGCCCAAGCAAGAAAGGCATATTGAATACACCCTTCATGACACCAATCCTCCCCAAGGCGGAATAGTTGACGAAGCACCCGAAGGAGCTTTCTTCATGCCTGCCGGTTTGCACATAGACCTTCATATAGAGTTCGCGCTAGAGGATGCACTCTGCCACCACGGCCTGATCGACACCCCGCGGCCCGCCCACCCCGACTTCAGCGACGATAAAGAACAAGGGCAAGACACTATGACTGCTGAGGCGCCTCAAGAAGACCAGCCACTATTCCACCTCGCCGAGCTCGACGGCATGACTACCCTCTTCGCCGCCCCGAACGCCATGCCAGAAGAAGTCGTGAGCACCATAGTGAAAGCCGGACACAACCCCAACGGCTACTTCCTCGAAAACTTAGCCCAACAACTACTGCTTGAATCCAATGTCTCCACCGACGGCATCGAGTTTGACAGCGAAGCAGGCACGTTCAGCCTCGTTGGCACTGCCGCCACCCTGCAACTGCTCAAGAAGCAACTCACTGACCTGTTCAGCGATACAACCCAGCTGCAGCAAAAGCTCAAACAAGCCCAAGCGGCAGGCACAGACTTCGACGACTAAAAAGCTCTTTGCCGACATACTGGCGGCATCGCCAGGTGCAGCACCGAGCCGCGTAAGCAGTCCTTGACTGCTACTGCCTGCGCCATTAAAGAATTCCCCGAGCTGGAGCTAGAGCTTGACCATCGGCTCCCAGCCGAAGGGAATCTCTTCCGAGTTCACAATTCGGCGGCCAAACGGGAAGCAGGTAACCGGAATCATCTTGAGGTTGGCCCAGGCAACGGGCAGACCGATGATGGTGATGGCCTGAATTACCGCGGTAATCAGGTGGCCGATAGACAGCCAGAGGCCCGCGATGGTGAACCACACGATATTGGAAAAGGCATTCATCCCGCTGGTGCCCTTCTTGGGTTGTACCACGGAGCGGCCGAAGGGCCACAAGGCGAAGTTAGCCATGCGGAACGACGCAACACCTGCGGGGATGGTCACGATGAGCACGCAGGCAAGGATGCCAAACAGGAAGTAGCCCAGGGCGAGGAAGACGCCGCCGGACAGGAGCCAAATGATATTGAATAGGAATTTAAGCAATGAACGCATGCCCGCCAGCATAACGATTCTTGCTTAGAGTTTCCCCTGAAGTGGCTGACAGTGCGGGCACCACCAGATGATGCGCTCTAACTCACCTTCATCGCCACCGCGATCCACGCCGCCGAGTGTGCCCTTGACAATGGTGGTACCGCACCGGCGGCAGCGCTTGCGATTGCGCCCGAAAACATAGGTGGTTTCCCCGGCGCGGCGCACGCCTGTGGTCACGCGGATAGGCGAGTTCCGGTTGGCCCACATGATGCGCCGGGCGATGTCGAGTATCTGCTCGGTATTGACACCGGCAACCGGCGTAACCGGGTGGATGCCGGCGAGGAAGCAGATTTCGGCGCGGTATTCATTGCCAATGCCCGCCACCACCTTTTGATCCAGCAGCGCGGTGCCGATGCTGCGCTCTGGTCGCGCGCGTAGACGGCGCACCGCCTCCTCGCGATCCCAGTCGGGGTCCAAGATATCGGGGCCAAGGTGTGCGATGCGGCTGTGGTACTCATCCGCGTCGAAGATATCGACAAAGCCCAGCCAGTGGCCCACGAGTTCAACATCGCGCGGTTGGTGGGCCAGTTGCAAGACGATGCGCGCGCTATGGCCGGGCTTGCGCCAGCGGTCACCGGAGTAGTGAATGGCCCAGGTGCCCTCCATTTTCAAGTGCGTGTGGACGATGGTCTGGTCAAATTGCATGAAGAGGTGCTTGCCATACGGCCACACGCGCTCGCAGATGGTGCCAGTAAGGTCAACCGTGGCGTGCTGCGGCACGCGCACAGAACAGCCGGTGACCTCGCGTCCGGCCATAAACTGCAGGCGGTGTGAAAGCTGCAGAACGGAATCGCCTTCGGGCATTGCCTATCCTCCTTTCGCGCGCACAGTGGCCCCACCAAAATACACCTGCGGGCGGATAGGGCTAGCGACGGTATCCGCCGCGTGGGCGGAAGCCACCGGAATTGCGCGGCGGCGGGGGCGGATCGTCGAAGCTGAGTTCCTCAATGGCCTCGGAGGCACGCCGCCCGGCGCGTTGCCCGCCGCGCGGTGCCTGCGGGGTGCGCGGCGGCGCGGCGCGCCCGGCAATGCGCACGCCCTTCGGTGTGATGCCGGCCCCGAGCGAGCGCAAGATGCCGGCCGCATCGGTCTGGTGGATGGGGCTGCCATTGCACTTTTCAATTACCAGCGGCGACATGTGCCCGGCCGCGATGAGTTCTACGAGCGCAGACAGGAGGCGGGCGTAGACGTCGGCGGTCTCGATTCCATCGGGCAGGGCGTCGATGAACGTGGTCAAGGTCTTGCCGCCCCGGGTGAGGTGGGCGATGGGCAGGCCATCGCACAGCACGACCAATGCCCCGGCGGAGCGGGCAGGCCCGCCAGTGGCCTTGCCATCGGCATCGTCGCGCTGCGGCCAGGGCAGCGCCGCACCATAGGGGTTGGCGGGATCCACGGCGGCGAGCACGAAGGTCTCTGGATCGGTGGTGCCAGACGGCCAGCCGGTGACATCGGGAGAATCCGCCAAGCCGCGGAGGCGATCAATGATGGCCGGGGTGGAAAATTGCGCAGCACCGAGATCCTCGATGACGTAGCCGCGCATGGCCTTGCCGGATTCCTCGAAGCCGGAAAGGACCTTATAGGCCAGCGCGAAGCCGCCGAGGACGTCTTCTGCCACCACGGAACCGCGGGTGACCACGCCGTAACGATCTAGCCAAGCCTCGCCGTGCGCCACAGACCGCGAGGTGGCGTCCTGGGCGGCGGGCACCGCCAGCGACCAACGCCCGAGCATATCGGGCGGGGTGTGGCCGGCTCCGCCGGTCGCGTTCTGGGTCTGGGCGAACGAGGTGCGGCCCATGCGCAGCCGCGAGCGCGTGGGGCGCCGCTTGGAGCGGTGGGCGGTAGAGCCGCGGCCAGCGCGGGAAGCCCCTCGCCCGCCTGCCGATAAGCGCGCGCGGATGGGCGCGAAGGAATCCGGGCTGGCCAAGCCCATCTCCACCAGCCCCCAGAAGGCCTCGCGGGTTTCCTCGGCGGTACCGGGGACCTCGGCGGCGATATCGGAAAAGAGGAAGCCGCCACCGCGCTCGAGCACGCCTAAAATGGCGCGTTGCAACATGCTTACGCCCTCCGGATCGGTTTCGGGGGCGAGCTGGGCGGCGTAATCGGCGGGCAGGAGCATCACCCACGGGTCAGCGGCCCCGGCTTTTCCAGCACCGACGATCATCACCTCACCATTGGCGGTCAGCTCATCCAGCATGCGCGGCGAATAATCGCCCACGCGGGCGGGCAGGATGATGGACTCCCATGCGGAGGCGGGAAGGCGTACCCCGGCGAGCTGTTCGAGGGCAGAAAATACGCCATCGGCACCGCGGAGTGCCGGCCGCTTACCAGCGGGCGCGATGCCGTGCCATTCTGGGAGGAACCGGGCGAAGGCGGCGCCGGAGACGGGCTCGGTATCCGCGCGCGCGGCCGCGAGCGAGCGGGAGCGGATGGTCTTTAATACCTCGGCGGCGCAGTACTCCTGGTCCTCTATTCCCTGCCGGTAGTGGCCCTCCACGATCGAATCCAGGCCAGCCAGGGTGGTATGTGCAGCGGAGACGGAAATTCCGAAGGCAGCGGTTAAGTCCGCGAGCACGAACGGGCCGCGGGTGCGCGCCCAGCGGCTGATGAGCTGTGGGAGGGCATCGGCAAGCGTGGCGACCTGGGCGGGGATGCCGGGAGGGATGGGAACACCGAGGGCATCGCGCAGCAGCGCCGCGTCCTGGGACTGGGCCAGGTGCTCGCGCCCGCCGATGCGCACCCGCATAATCCGCGTGCCCAGGCTATCCAGGGCGGCTAAGGGAACATCCGTATGCTCGCCCAGCTCCTCGACCGGGATGGGGCCGAGCACCCGGAGGAGATCTGCGACCTCTTCGGTGGTGCGCGCCCGGCGCGAGGGAGCGGTGCGCTGCAGTTGGGCATGGACCTCATCGATGATCGCGGGATCCAAGAGCTCGCGCAGCTCCACCGTGCCGAGCAGCTTGGCCAAAAGCGCCGGGTCAAGTGCGAGTGCCGCCGCCCGCTTTTCCGCCAGCGGGGAATCGCCCTCGTACATGAAGGCGCCGGTGTAATTAAAAAGCAGCGAGGAGGCAAAGGGCGAAGGCTGATCCGTAGTGACCTCCGCAATGCGCACGCGGCGGTGCCCCAGATCGCGCATGACCTCCTGCAGCGCCGGCACATCGTAGACGTCCTGCACGCACTCGCGCACCGTTTCCAAAATGATGGGAAAGGACGGGTATTTGCGGGCGACGTCCAAGAGCTGCTCGGCGCGCTGGCGCTGCTGCCATAGCGGGGCGCGCTTGCCGGGATTGCGGCGGGGCAAAAGCAGCGCGCGGGCCGCGCACTCGCGGAAGCGGGAGGCAAAGAGCGCGGAATTGCCCACCTGCTCGGCCACGACATCGGCAATATCGTCGGCGTCGAAGGCAAAAATCGTGCCATCAGGATCGGCCTCGCCTTCGGGCAGGCGCAGCACGATGCCATCATCGCCGGCCACCGCCTGCGGGTCCATGCCAGTGCGCTCCCCCACCCGCGCACCCACCGCCAAGGCCCAGGCGGAGTTAACCGGCCGGCCAAAGGGCGTATGCAGTACCACGCGCCAGTCCCCCAACTCATCCTTGAAGCGCTCGAGCACGAGCGTCTTTTCATCCGGAATAATGCCGGTGGCCTCCTGCTGTTCGCGCAGGTAGGACAAGATATTGCTGCGGGCATTCTCATCAGCATCCGCGATAATGCTCGGGTCCGTATTCACCTCGCGGCGATACTCGCCCAAGGCCTGGCCCAGCTCGTACGGGCGCCCGGCGCCATCGCCATTCCAAAATGGCAGCCGGCCCGTATGCCCCGGCGCGGGCGTGACTAGGACCTGATCGCGGGTGATCTCCTCGATGCGCCAGCTGGTCGCGCCCAAGGTAAAGACATCGCCCACGCGGGATTCATAAACCATTTCTTCATCAAGCTCGCCCACCCGGCGCGGGGCCTTCCCAGACTCCCCACCGCTATAGAGGAAGACGCCAAACATTCCCCTATCCGGGATGGTGCCGCCGCTAGTCACGGCTACTCGCTGCGCCCCTGGGCGCGGGGTCATCACACCGGATACGCGGTCATACACCACGCGGGGTTTTAGCTCCGCAAAATCCGTGGATGGGTAAACGCCGCTGACCAGATCAATCACGGAATCATAGACCTCGCGGGCCAGCTCGCGGTAAGGATGGCTGCGCTTGACGGTGTCATACCAGTCATCCGCGCTTAAGCCTTCCTCGCCCGCTGCAGCTACCGCCGCCACGGTCTGCTGCGCGAGCACGTCCAGCGGGTTGCGCGGGGTATGCATCTTCTCAATCATCCCGCCGCGCATGCGCGCAACCGTCAGCGTGGATTGCACCAGGTCCGCGCGGTGCTTGGGATAAAACGCGCCGTGCGATACCGCGCCCACGTGGTGCCCGGCGCGGCCCACGCGCTGCAGGCCCGAGGCCACCGAGGGCGGCGATTCCACCTGCACCACCAAATCCACCGCGCCCATGTCGATGCCCAGCTCCAGCGAGCTCGTGGCCACCACGGCCTTCAGCGTGCCTTCCTTTAGCATCGTTTCCGTCATGGCGCGCTCGTCCTTGGACACCGAGCCGTGGTGCGCCCGCGCGATGACCGCCGGCGCTTTGCCCGCAACATGAGAGTGCGCCATCAGCTGGGCGGGATCGCGCCGGGTTTCCGGTGAGAGCGAATCCGGGTCGTATTCCTGCGCGTAAAGCTCGTTAAGCCGGCTGGTCAGGCGCTCAGCGCTGCGCCGCGAGTTCACAAAGACCAGCGTGGAGCGATGCGCCATGATGTCGGCGTAGAGGTCTTGGGTAATAAACGGCCAGATGGAATTCGCGGTGGGCAGCGCGGTGTCTTCTTCCCCGCCGAAGTCCTCCCCGCCGTCGCCGCTGCCTTCCGGCCCGCCGGTAATACCAATGGCATCATCGACGGTGAGCTCCCCAATGGTCGAGCCCGCCTCCGGCGTGGGGAGATCCGACATATCCTCTACCGGCACGCGCACATCCAAGTCCCACTTCTTGTGCGCTTCCGGCGCCACGATTTCCACCGGGCGGTTGCCGCCCAAGAAATCCGAGACGGCCGAAAGCGGGCGCACCGTGGCAGAAAGCCCAATGCGTTGAAAATCCCCCGCAATTTCTTGCAGGCGCTCCAGCGTCAGGGCGAGGTGCGCGCCGCGCTTGGTGCCGGCCAGCGCGTGGATTTCATCGATGATGACGGTATCGACGGTTTTCAAAATCCCCGCCGCCTTCGAGGTCAGCATCAAATACGCCGATTCCGGGGTGGTAATGAGGATATCCGGCGGCTTGCGCACCTGCCGGGAGCGCTCTGCCGAGGGCGTATCGCCCGAGCGCACGCCCACGGAAATATTCGGCACCTCCAACCCCAGCTTTTCCGCGGTGCGCGCAATGCCGGTTAGCGGCGCCCGCAGGTTATTTTCCACGTCCACGCCCAGCGCTTTGAGCGGCGAGATATACAGCACCCGCACGCCCGTCGCGGAGCCGGAAGCATTGCCTACCGGCAGGGTCAATTGTCCTTCGCGCTCCACCAGGTTATTCAGCGCCCATAAAAACGCCGCGAGCGTCTTACCAGAACCGGTGGGGGCAACCATCAGAGCGTGATCCCCGCGGGAAATCTTGTCCCATGCCTGGGCTTGTACCGCGGTGGGAGCGGCAAAAACATCCTGGAACCACTGCGCCACTTGGGGGCGAAAGCGTTCGAGGATGTTTTCTGGCATGACCACACTCTAGTCCCCGTTGTAATGTGGGCACCATGACCGTCGAGATTTCTGATTCCCGCCTGACCAATTCGCTCGCCCAAGGCTGCGGCGAGATTTTAAAGGGTGTGCGCAATGGTGGCCTGCTGCGGGGCCTTTCGCTTGGCGATGCCGGCGATGACGCCGCCCAAGAATGGATCGCCCGTGTATTAGAACAGCACCGGCCCGGCGATGGCGTGCTCTCTGAAGAGGCCTCCGATGATCTCGCCCGGCTAAAAAAGAAGCGCGTTTGGATCGTGGACCCGCTTGACGGCACCAAGGAATTTGCCACCGGCCGCCAGGACTGGGCGGTACACATCGCGCTCATTGAGGATGGCACCCCGGTCCACGCTGCGGTGGGCCTGCCGGATTACGGCGTGACCTTCAAGTCTTCCGATGTGCGCGCCGTCGACGGCCCTCTGTCTAAGAAATTCGTCATCTCCCGCAATCGCCCACCCAAGGTGGCCGGCTATATCGCAGAACAGATGGGCTATGAAACCGAGGGCATAGGTTCCGCCGGCGCTAAGGCCATGCACGTGCTGCTGGGCGATTATGACGGTTATATTCACGCCGGCGGCCAATACGAGTGGGACCAAGCCGCCCCGGTAGGCGTGGCCATGGCAGCCGGCCTGCACTGCTCCCGCCTCGATGGCAGCCCCATCACCTTCAATAACGAGGACACCTTCATCCCCGATCTGCTCATCTGCCGCCCCGAGCTCAAAGACGAGATTCTAGAGCACGCCGCGGCCTTTGCCGAGGAGAATGGCGGCTTCTAAACTGGTGCCTATGATTGAGACTCCTTATGAGGATCTCCTCCGCCGCGTCCTCGAAGAAGGCACGGCCAAAGGCGATCGCACCGGCACCGGCACGCGCTCCATTTTCGGCGCGCAGCTGCGCTATAACCTGTCGGAATCCTTCCCGCTGCTGACCACGAAGAAGGTCTACTTTCGCGGGGTCATCGGCGAGCTGCTGTGGTTCCTGCGCGGTGATTCCAATGTGAAATTCCTGCAGGATAATAACGTGCGCATCTGGAACGAGTGGGCCGATGAGAATGGCAATTTGGGCCCAGTCTACGGCGTGCAGTGGCGCTCTTGGCCCACCCCGGACGGGAAGCACATCGACCAAATCCAGCAGGCGCTTGACACCCTGAAGAATAACCCGGACTCGCGCCGCAACCTGGTCTCCGCGTGGAATGTATCTGGGCTCGACCAGATGGCACTTATGCCCTGCCACCTGCTCTTCCAGCTCTACGTGGCCAATGACACGCTGTCGCTGCAGGTCTACCAGCGCTCGGCGGATATGTTCCTGGGCGTGCCCTTCAATATCGCCTCCTATGCGGCGCTGACCCACATGTTTGCCCAGCAAGCCGACCTCAAGGTGGGCGATCTCATCTGGACCGGAGGCGATTGCCACATCTACAACAACCACGTGGAGCAAGTCCAAGAGCAGCTTTCCCGCGAGCCGCGTGAGTACCCGCAGCTCAAGCTCAACAGGGCGAAGGACCTCTTCTCCTATGACTTCGCCGATTTTGAGGTGCAGGGCTACGACCCACACCCGGCCATCAAGGCGCAGGTGTCGGTCTAATGCTCGGCGCGATCTGGGCGCAGTCCCTGGACGGCATCATCGGCGATGGCGCACAGATGCCCTGGCACGTGCCGGAGGACCTCAAGCACTTCAAGGACGTCACCATGGGCGCGCCTGTCATCATGGGCCGCAAGACCTGGGAGTCCCTCAACCCCAAGTTCCGCCCCCTACCCGGCCGGGACAATTACGTGCTCTCCTCGCGCGCGCCTGGCACGTGGTCAACTGGTGCTACGGTGGGCAAGACGATGCCCGCGCTTGCCGATGCCTGGGTCATCGGCGGCGGCCAAATCTACACCGCCGCCTTGGACCAGGTGGACCGCATCGAGGTCACTCTCATGGGCGTAAACATCGGCGATATCTATGGCGAGGATGCCGTCTTTGCCCCGGATATCCCCGATACGTTCGGCTTGGCCTACAGCACGGATTGGCTTACCTCTGACAAAGGGCATTTAGAGCTTCCCGAGCAGCCGGCCAGCGAGCTACCCATGAAGTACCGCTTTTTAACTTACGATAGAAAGGACGCAGCATAATGACTGTACAAGCACCCGAAACCAATGCCGATGTCACCATCTTCTACGCCGACTGGTGCCCATTTTGCGCCAAGCTCATTAAGAACTTGGACCGCACCGAAACCCCGTACGAGCTCGTGGACGTAGAGGGCGATAACGCCGATGACATCAACGAGTGGATCAAGTCCGTCAACGACGGCAACCGCATCATCCCCACCGTCTTGTATTCCGACGGCACCCACGAAACCAACCCGCCCGCATCCTCCGTGCGCAACAAGCAGGAAGAACTGGCAGACACCTAAACCTCATAGCTAAGGCTGCTGGCCGGACCTATACAAATGGCCGCGCACGCAGCCTTTTGGGGCGCACTCGCGCCCCACTGCTATGATGATCCGAGTTGCATACGCAACATCCCCGCCCCAGTAGCTCAGGGGATAGAGCACGGCTCTCCTAAAGCCGGTGTCGGAAGTTCGAATCTTCTCTGGGGCACCAATTTGTACCCCTCTGACCTGCATCAGAGGGGTAGATTTTTCCACGCTTCTGCTTATTGACCCCGCGTACCAAAACACTAAGGTCGTCAAAATCGGTTTTGATACGGTTTAGTCATGAGCCAGACGCGTCCGCACAACATTGGCATCGTACTTTTTGATGGGTTCGAGTTACTCGATGTTTTTGGCCCCGCAGAAGTACTCGCAAATACACCAGGCCTTGAAGTCAACTATCTGTCAAAACATGACAGTCCGGTAAGCAGCGCTCAAGGGGTACGCATAGTTCCGACAATGCGTTTTGAATCTTTCTCTGGAGATACTCTGCTTGTACCAGGAGGACGCGGTACACGCTCACTTGCTCAAGATCCAGAATTCCTCCGCCAGCTAACCGCCCTTGCAAGCTCGGCGGACATCATCACCTCAGTTTGTACTGGGTCAGCGCTACTCGCCGCCGCGGGCCTTTTAGAAAACCACACCGCTACCACAAATAAGAACGCGTTCGACTGGGTTAGAACGCACGGCCAGAAAATTGAATGGAAAAAGCAAGCTCGATGGGTCCACGACGGCAATCTCTGGACATCATCCGGTGTGGCGGCAGGAATTGATATGGCGGTGGCCTTCATTACTCACTTCTTCGGTGAAGAAACAGCACTCTCAGTGACCAACCATATTGAGCTCATCGTCAACAGCAATCCCGATAACGATCCGTTTGCTGTCTGATTTCATTCGGTCCAAGCATGCAGAGGCGGTACACCTTAGTTCCCTCATATCAACAAATAGTTATTTTATGATCCCTATAAACCGCTTATCTGCATTCGCCCCCATTAAGGGTAAATCTTCAGATCAAACTAGAAATACCTTATAAACAGTATTATACGTTTTAGGTAAGCCTTACTTTCCCTACTGTTTATGAATCGAGGTTTACCATGACCCAACAGTCCTCTACGCCTGCACGGAATACAAGCTCATCCAGTGGGTCGACGGCACGTTTAAACACCAGAGATCTCATCAACGCTGGCATCTTTTCCGCACTTTACTTTGTAATCACTTTTGTAACCGGGATGGTTGGATTCGCAGGACCCCAATTCATGTTCATTGGCTGGTTCATCGCGGCAATCGCAAATGGAATCGTGCTAGCGCTTTATGCCGCCCGCACGCCCAAAATGGGCGCTTTCACCCTTGTCGGCGGTATTAACGGATTAGCATTCATGCTCACCGGGCACTACTTCTGGACCTTGCTGGGAAGCATAATTCTTGGGTTTATCGCGGATTTGATTATCACAAAAAGCCACCTCGGGATTGCCAAGTCCTTCCCTATTGCCTATGGCGTCTTCTGCGCCTGGGTTTCTTTGCCTTTTATCCCGCTAATTATGGATACGGACTCATACTACGTCGATATCGCAGACCAAATGGGCCAAGAATACGCCGATGCTATGTCGGATATCTTCCAGCCATGGACCATTGGAGCACTGGCCATTTGCGCGCTCATCGTCGGCTTTATCGGAGGAAAGGTCGGAGTTCGCGTCAGCCGCAAACACTTTGAAAGCGCTGGTCTCCTGTGAGCCTGCAGAAACAGGGCGTGCTTCGTCGAGCTTCGATCGATCCACGGACCGTGCTGCTTTCTGTTCTAGTAATCAATGCGGTAGCTCTCAGCCACGGCCACCTACCGACACTGCTGATTTCTATCGCCTTCAGCTCCATCGCACTAGCTACAGTAAAGCCACACTATGGTCTTATTTGCCTGTGCGCTTTTGCATTATCCTATCTAGGGTATTGGGGCCTATTACAGCTTCCTGGCTCCACATTTTTCGCTTTTTCGGCGGCAATTTTTTCGTGGCTAAGCCGTTTTGTCATCAGCATGTCCATCGGCGCATTCGGCTTGCTCACTCTCACACCATCCACGTTGACCTCAGCACTGCGGGACCTGCGTTTACCAGGCTGGGCCACCATTCCACCGGCGGTATTCCTGCGCGTTTTGCCGATCATCGTGGCAGAAGCCAAAGCCATCCGCGATGCCATGGTCCTTCGGGGTCTCCAACCCGGAGTAAAAAGCTGGTTCACACAGCCCACACAATCATCCGCGATGCTGATCATCCCCTTATTAGGCGCCGTCGTCCGCGCTGGTGATGAGCTCGCTGCCTCTGCTCTTGTCCGCGGATTGGGAGGACCCACACGCCCAACCACCACCGCCGATCTTTCCTTCAAGCTTGTCGATGCAACTGCAATAGCTGGGTTGGGCCTCGTTGTTGCCTCTGTCTGGCTTCCCACGGAGGTCCACTTATGAACGAACGCAGTATCGCAACCAGTGTAAACGCCCATAACGTTTCTTTTACATATCCATTGGGCGCTCGGCCAGGCATTCAAGGTGTATCTGATGTGTCTTTTTCTGTCTCTCCAGGACAGTGCCTACTGATTACCGGTGATTCCGGATCGGGAAAGTCCACGGTACTCAAGTTGATCAACGGACTCATCCCCCATTTCAATCCAGGAGAGCTACTAGGCACCATCACTATTACAAAGGATGACCAGGCTTTTAACCCTGCGCAGGAACCGCTCTCCCGCGCCATCGAGTTCAGCGCCTCAGTATTCCAGAATCCACGGACGCAGTTTTTCACTGAAAGCGTCAATGCAGAATTAGCCTTCGGACTAGAAAACCTTGGTATGGATCCCGCAGAAATTGAGTCGAGGATTCAATCAGCGGTCGAGTTGCTAGGCATTAACGATCTTCGGGGCCGGCGATTCAAAGAATTATCCGGTGGACAGTTACAAACCGTGGCATGCGCATGCGCGCTTGTGTCTCCGGGCAGTCTCGTGCTTCTCGATGAACCCACGTCCAATCTCTCCATGGAAAGCATCGAGATTCTCGCACGCGTGCTACACCGCTTGAAGGAATTAGGCACAACGATCATTATCGCTGATCACCGCCTCTTTTTCTTAAAAGATATCGCTGACCAAGTTATTTACTTGACTCAGGGAAAAATAGCGCGGAGTTTCCACGCGCAAGAGTTTTATGCCTTAGACGAACCCGAACGCAAACAATTGGGGCTACGCAGCTTACACCACGTTCCCCTGCCCGCGAGCGTGCCGGCACCACCCACGCCCGAAAACGCCGATCCCCAGCGGAGCGGACTCGAGTTAAGCAACATCCGTTTTTCTTATGGCACGCATGAGGTGCTAAACATTGACCACGCATTTTTCCCCAGCGGCGAAGTCACCGCCTTAATCGGGCCCAACGGGGTTGGCAAAACCACCCTCGCCAGAATCATTTGTGGTCTTGCCTCTCCCAAACGCGGCGGTAGCCTCCGTTTGAACAGCAAACGAGTAGGAGCAGCAGCTCGGAGGCGCAGCGCGTACATGGTGATGCAGGATGTTGGCCGCCAGCTATTCGCTGGCACCACCGAAGAAGAGGTCACGCTCGGACTGGCAAAGAAGAAGCGGGACCACATCGATGTCAACGAGATTCTCCATCGCCTCGATCTGGAAGAGATGGCCCAACGGCATCCGCAGTCTCTGTCCGGTGGGCAACGGCAACGCTTAGCCATAGCTTCAGCCCAAGCCGAGCAAGCAGAGGTCTACATCTTCGATGAACCTACCTCTGGAGTGGGCTGGCGCCAACTGCAATCCATCTCTGCGCTGCTTCGATCTCTTGCAGCAAGCGGCGCAGTGGTCATCGTTATCACCCATGACCACGAATTCATCCAAGAATCAGTCACCAGAATCATCGATATGACGGAAATCAATAAGAATCGAGAAAGAAATGTCTGAGGTAAAACAAAGTTCCACAGAATCAAGCGGAACCCACGCACCAGAATCACACGGTGCGTCACCGGAAGAAGAGGCTCGCGCAAAACAAAAAGCCGGCCAAGTCGCTCTAAAAAAGCTACTGGCCCCAGTGCAAACAACCATCTACTTCGCACAGTTTCTCGCGCTTATATCCTCGGTACTCGCCGTAGCACCCTACGTCGCGTTGGTGGCACTGGGAAATGCTCTAATCGACGGCAATACTGATGACGTCGCGTCCATTGTGAAATGGCTCCTTGCAGCATTTTTGGGCCAGCTATTCTTCTATTTCCTTGCCCTTACGATCACCCACTTCGCTGATGCAAAGCTGGTGGGGATCAACCGGCGCCGAATTATTACCGCTATTGCGAAAGCACCGCTGTCTTGGTTTAGCCAGACTAATTCCGGCAAAGTCCGCAAAGCAGTCGAGGACGATACGCTAACTCTGCACACCCTGACAGCCCATGCTCCTGTAGAGCAAGTTGCCGCAATCTTCACGCCTCTTGCGCTTCTAGTTTATGCCTTTATCTTGGATTGGCGCCTTGGCCTACTTTCTATTGCCACTGTGCCCATTTTCCTAGCAATCCAGGCGTATTCAATGAAAGATATGGGCACAAAAACTGCGGAAATGGACGATTATCTTGGAGAGGTTTCTGCCACTGCAGTGGAGTTCTCCGAAGGTATTTCCGTCGTCAAGGCTTTTGGCACCGTTGGCAAAGCCCACGCTCGGTACCGCGAAGCTGCTAAACAATTCGCTGACTTCTATTACGAGTGGGTACGTCCGCTTCTTCGCGTTAGCGCAATTTCAGAATCCGTGGTGGCGGTTCCCGTGCTCATCCTTATCAATATAGGAGTCGGTTCTCTGCTAATAGCCGGGGACTATGTCACGGTTGCTGAAGTCATCGCCACAACGTTGATTGCACTGGTGATCCCAGGCACGATTCAAACCGTCGGCCGCATGATGTGGTCTTACCAGCTCGCTGGCAATGCGGCGTTGCGCCTCGATGAAGTCATGACAATTTCCCACGTGAATGAAGGCTCAAAGAGCCTCGATGCCAGTAGTCAAGACATGGAGGTGGAATTCCACAAGGTCAGCTTTAGCTACGCCCCAGACACACCAGTCCTCCAAGACTTTTCTGCGCAATTAAACGCAGGCACTGTCACGGCATTGATTGGCCCCTCCGGGTCTGGCAAATCCACAGCAGCAACGATGCTGGCGCGTTTCCAGGATCCAGATTCGGGCACAATCACTATCAACAACGTGGATATCCGTGATCTCACTTTCGACAGTTTGTACCGCACTGTGGCTTTCGTCTTACAAGATCCTCACTTACTGCGCATGAGTATTCGGGAAAACATTCGCCTTGCACGCCCAGAAGCTCGCGATGAAGAAATCTGGCAAGCAGCAGAGGCTGCGCACATAGCTGCTGATATTCGCGCTTTACCGGCTGGGCTCGACACCGTTGTTGGTGAGGACATCTCTTTATCCGGTGGACAACAGCAACGCATTTCTATTGCCCGGGCAATTATTACCAATGCCCCAATCTTGATCCTGGATGAAGCTACTGCGGCAACTGATCCTGACTGCGAAGCAGAAATTCAAGCGGCTCTGGCCACACTCGTAAGAGACAAGACCGTCTTGGTCATCGCCCACAAGCCGGAGTCCATCCAAGGCGCAGACCAAATAATCCGCCTCAAGCCTGTGAAGGATAATTCTCATGTCTAATGCCACCACGCCTGCTAGTTCGCGTCTTCGTGATCCGCTACTTACTCGCAGTGTCAAAAAGCTGCAAAGTCCTGTAGGCCATAAGCTCAATAAAAGGCATGCTTGTCTATCGCTTATCGTTGGCGTGCTTGACGGCCTCGCCGTTCTCACGCTCGTGCCACTTACAAAGGCACTCGATGGGGATACGACGATCGCACCATGGGTGTGGACGCTTTTGGCAATTGCGCTCGTAGCTTTTGCGCTACGATTTTTCGCAACCATGGCCTCTTACCACACGGCCTTGGATTTCATCCGAACCGCGCACACGACTGTGGGCGATAAATTAGCAACGCTACCGCTCGGCTGGTTCGTACCGGCTAATACCGGCGGCCTATCTCGCCTCGTCTCAGATCGCTTTATGGCGGCGGCCGAGACCATTGCGCATATTCAAGGCACGATATACCGCGATAGCGCGGCACTTGTCACCTTGTTAGTAGGAGCGTGTTTCTGGAATCTGCGGTTGGGATTGGTCTTTCTAATCATCGCACCAGTGGCGCTGGCGGTGATGCAGTTGGCTGCGTGGATTCGTGAGAAAGCATCGAACCGCGCACTCGGGCCGAGTAAAGAGCTCTCCCAGCGCATCGTAGAATTTGCTAACCGCCAGCCGGCCTTGCGCGCGGCGGGAAAATCACAAGGGTTTACGCCACTTGAGCAAGCACTAGAAATCGATCATAAAGCACGGATACGCGAGCTATGGGTATCCACATTAGCTTTGCTACTCAACGGCATAGTAGTGCAGATCTTCATCGTGGCGCTCATTACGGTCTCCGCGGATCTTGCCGTTGAAGGCGCCCTATCGCCACTAGAAACAATTGCGATCATCGGAATCAGCTTGAGGTTTACCCGCACGCTTGAGCAGCTGGGCTCTTCTTTCGTCGGTTTAGACGTCGGCCGTATCGCACTCGCAGAAACCGAACTCATCACCGATGCCCCTTCCCTGCCAGAACCCACTACTCCGCGCACAGGAGACGGTTCGGGCAGTGTTGAGCTGCGCGATGTCACGTTTGGATACGGAGATAAGCCGGTATTGGTCGATGTCGCCTTCCACGCCCAACCGGGCACCGTTACCGCCATTGTCGGTCCTTCTGGCTCCGGAAAGACCACAATTGCGCGCCTTATCTCGCGATTCTGGGATGTAGATTCCGGGGCGGTGATGGTTGACGGCGTAGATATCCGCGAGCTTGGAACCGAACAGCTAATGTCCAGATTATCCATGGTCTTTCAGGACGTCTATCTCTTCGATGATTCGCTGATTGCTAATATCCGCGTTGGTCGTCCCGATGCCTGCGATGAGGAAATCTTCCGTGCAGCTAATCTTTCAGGCGTGACGTCTATTGCGAACCGGCTAGGGTGGCACACTCCGGTTGGTGAAGGGGGACGGCTTCTGTCCGGCGGCGAGCGCCAGCGCGTATCTGTTGCTCGCGCGCTGCTCAAGCAAGCGCCGATTGTCCTCTTTGATGAAGCAACTTCCGCACTCGATGCAGAAAATGAGGCAAATATCCTTGCCGCAATGGACGAGCTACGGGAGAAGTCTACTTTTATCGTTATCGCCCATAAGCTGGATACAATCAAATCTGCTGATCAAATCGTAGTCTTGGATGAACACGGGCACGTCAGCCAGCTGGGCACGCATTCTGAGCTTTCCGATGTCCCCGGTATCTACCGTCACTTCTGGCAGCAACGCAAAGCAGCACGCGGGTGGAAAATCAGTTCGGGACGCGATTAACGCGGGCACCGAGATCGACGTTGTTTGCGGGGCACCCTTCTCCCCCGCAGCACGGCGCACCCGAAGTGCACCAACAAAGCCCAGAGCGAGGAATGCGGTAGCGGCGACGAGTGACCACTGCGCGGCGTTGGTCAAGCCCTCGCTTAAGGCCTGCACCACTGCTCCAAGCGCACGGTGCTTTGCGTTGCGGAGGCGAACCCTAGGCCCAAGCCGTACAGGGTCAGCGGCGCAGCGATGATCCAACCATTCGTATCCGGCCCCATAAGCAGGACGAGGATAAGGACGCCGACGGCTTCCAATCCGAGCCCGATGAGCACGGTGCCAGGCGCCCCCGTACCGTGCCGCGACGTGGGGGCTGCCGCGCCGGAGAGAATGCACCGACTGCCATGGCCGCCAGCACAAGGCCTGCCGACATCGTGCTAAGGTCCAACGTATTAATCAGGTACAGCGGCAACGCGAAGATGATGGCAAACTCGCCGATTGCTACCGCACCAGCGGTGATATTGCCCCACGAAAACGTGGAATAAGAAAACAAGCCTAGGTCCAGCAGCGCCGAGAGGTGACCCCGCTCACGGTGCTTTTCCGCCGGATAAACAGCGCGAACCCCACAGCCGAAATCGCGAGCGCCACCGGCAAGCGGTCCGACCGCTGCTTCGCCGGAAATCACCGCGCTCCGCACACCAAAGGCTGCGGCGCGGTACTTGCCGCGAAACACGGCATTAACGGTCGAAAGCACGGACGACATGATGAACGCAGCACCGATTTCCTGTACTGCGCACGCGGAGATCAGCGTGGCGGCGGAGGTAGAAAATCCCGCCAATACGCTGCCTGCCACAAATATTGTCAGGCCGATGAGGAAGGCGCGCTTGCGTCCCCAGGTATCAGCAATCTTGCCCGTTGACAGCAGCAGCGCAGCTAATAGCACCGCATAGAGGCTGTTGACCCACTGCGCCTGCGTCAGGTTGAGCTGCAGGTCAGTAATGATCTATGGCAATGCCACGCCGACGATCGTGCCATCAAGAACGATGACGCCCAGTCCGATGGAAAGGACCGCCAGGCTTATCCGATCGCGGCGAGTAGGCGCTGTGACGTTTTCTTGTGCGCTGTGCTCGCTCATTGTTAGGCGTTCACCGAAGCATTGGCGCTGCCGTCATCCGGGTCCTTGATGGCCCGCCCCAGATTTACGAGGAAGACCGTCAGCCCCACCGTGATAAAGATGTGGCCCAGCCCGGCGATGCCCGAAATCATCTCATTGGATTCCTTGCCCAACACCGTCAATATGCCGTGTGAAATTTGCATGCCGACGGTGAGCACCACGCCTACGTTGTAGAGCCAGAAGAACGAGTTGAACAGCTGGTGGTGCCGCGACAGTGCAAAGACCTTTTCCAACGCCAAGAAGATAAGGAATAGCATGAAGCCTAGCGCCAGCAAGTGGGTGTGAGCCACGCTTAGCTGCGTATATTCGCCTTCCGGGAAATCTTGTAGCTTCGTAAACTCCCGATAAAACAAGCCGGCGACCAAGCCCAAGACGAGGTAGAAAATCGCTGCCCTGTACAAAGCCTTCATATTATTACTCCTTCCCAGTCATCGCTGTGACTGTATAGCCGAGGGGATCAAGTTCTCTAAATACATATCTTGCCCCGACTTGTCCGGCTTTGAATCGCAGAGGCGGTTGAACTTTGAATCAACCAGTAGGTTGATTCAAAGAGAGTGACCTCGGGACCACTTCAGGTCCCGCAAGGAGTGCAGCACCAAAACTAGCGCTTCTAGCGCTCGGCTTTTATATTTTTTCAAATACAGGACCGGAACGGGCCAGCGCGAGGATCACCAGCACGGTCCCGAGGCCCGCTAAAAGCAATGGAACCACAGCATTGCCTGATTGCTGCCCAGCATCGGCAGTATCAATTCCCATGTTAATTAAAATAGGCGCCGCGATGACCAAAACCACACCGAGAAATCCGGTAGCCAACGACAACCGCAATTTCCGATTCATCACTTGTCCTTATTCTTTCGACGCCGTTCGGAAGCATAATCCGCCAGCGATAAAACAACGCCTATGAGCAAAATTGTGACCATTAAAGTCAGTGCCCAGTGATAGTCATTAAACAGAACCCCGAGCACGATGACTATCAAGGCTGACACGCAAAATGGCCGGAAATGATTCCACAAGCTTCTCATGGTTCTCAGGCTACCTCTGCCGCGATTCATTATGGACACGCGGGGTGAACCCAGGTACATGAGCAGACTTGTTCGCGAATGCGTCGTTTAGTCAGCGTCTATGCCCCCTTGTGCCCCAACGCATAAGGTCTGGACCCCTTCACACACTATTCGCGATTTTGTGAAGCCCTCTAGAAAGGATTTCCTCGTTACGCCAAATAGGAAATTTCAAGAAACTTGCGAATCCGTTCGAAGGTGAAAACATACTCCCTGGTGCTAAAAGCACTCCAGCTGATGCAGCGAAGGACGCCAACGTTGTAGCGTCTCGGTGAGTATTTATCCAAATGGAAGTGCCTCCATCGACCGGCAAGATATCCCACTCGGGTAGTAATTCAGAAACAAATCGTGTTGTAAGCTCGAAACCTTTTGTGAGCATTTTGCGACGCTCGCTTCGAGCCTCCTTGGCTTTATCCAATAGTTTAACCGCGATTAGCTGCTCGAATACTGGTGGAGCCAAATCTGACACTTTTCTAACCTCGCGTAGCATGTGAATATTGTTTTCAGAGCTACGAACCCAACCAATACGCAAACCTCCCCAAAAAAGCTTCGAGAGGGTTCCAATCAATAAGTGATTGTCATCCGGAATACGTCCGGCCAATGTCCTACCTACCGAAATTCCTAATGTGAGATCAAAACTACTGCAATCCTCAATAATTTTTACTTTATAGTGCAGTGCATACTCAGCGAGCTTTGTTACACGCTCTTCAGATAAAATCGTTCCTGTGGGGTTATGTACACTGGCCTGACAATATAAAACTTCGTCATGCGTCCCGCCTAAATATCTCTCTAGGCTTGAAGTCCCGAGAGCGGCCCGTGGAATCGCATGCGTCCTAATACCTTTGAGCGATAACGCTTCCAAAGTTCCGCGATAGGTTGGATCCTCGCAAAAAATCGTATCCCCTTGAGGTCAAGTCCCGTGTAGTGGTGTAGCCGTTTGTGCTTTCGGCTCGGTATTCAGTTCTGTGTTTGAGGTCAGGCGGTTAGCTGGGTGTGGTCACCATTGGCGTCTCCTGTGCGGTGCATGAGGTGTCTGGTGTGTTCGAGTGCGGTCAGTGACATGTAGCGTTTTTGTTGGATCCAATCGTCGTGTTGCTCGGCTAGGACCGCACCGACAAGCCGGATGATGGATTCTCGGTTCGGGAAGATGCCCACAACATCGGTGCGCCGGCGGATTTCCCGGTTTAACCGTTCTGTGGGGTTATTCGACCAGACCTTCGACCACACCGACTTCGGGGCTGCGGTAAACGCTAATACTTCATCGAGTGATTCCTCCAGATAGGTCGCAACTTGCGGGAACTTCGGCTCTAGTAGATCGACTACCTCACGGGCTTGGGACCAGGTGGATTGGGCATCTGGTTGTTGAAAGATGGTCTGGAACATTGCAGAGACCATAGGCCATTGTGTCTTCGGGACCTTCTCGTAAAGGTTCTTCGCAAAATGGGTGCGGCAGCGCTGCCACGACGCATCAGGTAGTACTTCGGAAATGGCGTGTTGGATGCCTTCGTGGGCATCACTGGTGATAAGGAATACGCCGGTAAGTCCGCGGGCTTTTAGGTCCTGGAAGAAGCCTTTCCACAACGCGTTGGATTCCGTGGTGGCGACATGCATGCCAAGCATCTCGCGATACCCGTCAGCGTTGACCCCAGTAGCAAGCAGCACTGAGCATTTGACCACACGGCCGCCTTCGCGCACTTTGATTGTCAGCGCGTCGCAGGACAGGTAGGCGTAGCCGCCGGGATCGAGCGGACGGTTTTTGAAATCGGCGACCATCTCGTCGAGTTCTTCTGCCATGCGTGAAACTTGGGATTTCGACATGTTGGCAATACCCAACGTGGCTACCAGGTCGTTCATTCTGCGGGTGGAAACCCCTTTGAGGTAGCAGGTTGCAATGACGGTCGATAAGGCCCGTTCTGCCCGCGTACGGCGTTCTAACAACCAGTCTGGGAAGAATGCGCCGTGACGCAACTTCGGTACTGCGACATCGATCGTGCCGACACGGGTGTCAAGGTCGCGGTGGCGGTACCCATTGCGGTGGTTGACGCGTTCGGTGGAGGCAACGCCGTATTCGGCGCCGCAGACGGTGTCGGCCTGGGCGGAGAGGATTTGGTTGATAAACCCTTGCAGCATCTGGCGCATCAAGTCAGGGGAGGCTTGAGCGAGCAGATCATCCAAGTAGGTTGTCGGGTCGATAGAATGTGGTGCAGCGGTCATCGTCATATGCCTTTTGGGGTTGCCCGCAAATCGTGGACACGTAGTTAAGCTGCTTAGGGGTTAAGCAGCGGTTTTCTTATTACCATTTTGATCAGCGAGCTGGGCTTCGAAATCGACGGGGCTTACCATCCCGATGGCTGAGTGTCGACGGCGCCGGTTGTAGACAATCTCAATCCAGCGAGCCACCGCCTTCCGGGCTTCGTCACGGGTTCGCCATTTCTTCCGATCGTAGAATTCGGTCTTCAATGTCGACCAGAACGACTCGGCCATCGCATTGTCAAAGCAGACACCAGTACGGCCGACCGATTG